>NZ_CP092968.1:3952500-4076007 GCF_027571405.1 Methylocystis parvus OBBP | reverse complement strand
TCGCGACCTTTTTTCATAAAAAGCGAGCAACAGGCCACGCCCGCGCTGACGCGGGCGGCGTGCTTCGAGATCGTCAAGTAAGAAGTCGACGTTCGGCGCGAAGACCGAGGATTCTAACGAGGCGGACCGCTCACGAAACTCGAACTCTCGGTCTGACAACTCGCTCTATCGAAACTCATACCGGGAACGGAATCAAAACAACGCCGCGCCGATGGCGCGCACGCGATACGCAGCACTCCAATCAAATTGGCTGGCCGCATCCCCGTCATGACAAATACCCCCGGTTTCCGGAACCGTCCGGGTTCCGGATTTCCAACGCCACGCAAGACAGATTCATCTGTCTTGCAAACTGATCTCTTGAATTTCAGATCGAACAGGAAGGAAAGCGAAACAACGCCAAAAGCCTTGGCTTTCCGAGGCAGGACATCGACATGCCGTCGCTCCCTTGATGCGCTCAGCCTGCAGCTGAATTTCTGACGTCGACCGCTTTCGTCCGACAAGAACGACCCTACACGCACCACCTCTTTCACGCAACGATCCTCATCACCGCATGGCCGCTGTTTTGCCGCGGGTGTGGCGCCGAAACAGCGCTAGCCGCGCAGTTCGATCCGTAAATCGATGATTCAGCGCCGGTACCATCTGGTCCCAAGCTTTAGTGCAAACGCGCTGGTCAGCGTGCGGAAAGAATCCTGCGAGACTGTCAAGTGGCGCGCGATCCCCGCCAATTTGACGGCTTAGTTACAAGAGATTGAATCGGGAGCCGTTTGAATGCGCGCAACTTTCACGAGAAAAATTTTTTAACGCCCGCGTCACCGGAGCGTCACTGATAATTCGCATGACAAAATCACAAAAAAAAGCCCGGCAACGCCGAGCTTTTTTGTTTCGCACAGTGTCACGAAAACGAGCAACGCTGCACGCTAGAGACGCAAATTTGCTTCAGCCCTTGGCCGACAGCGCCTTAACGCGCGCGCTCAGGCGCGACACTTTGCGCGAGGCGGTGTTCTTATGGATGACGCCCTTCTGCGCGGCGCGCATCATCTCCGGCACGGCGCTCTGCAGAGCGGCCGCCGCCAGCGTCGCGTCGCCCGACGCAATAGCCTCTTCAACCTTGCGTACGAAAGTGCGCATGCGGCTGCGGCGGGCGCGGTTGACCGTGGTGCGGCGCTCGATCTTGCGAACGGCTTTCTTGGCCGAAGCGGTATTGGCCATGTTCTATCTGTCCTCGAAGCTGTAAGAGCGACTCAAGGCCGCCAGAAAACGTTGCGGCCGCGAAATCGCGGCCACGTCGCGGGCCTTATAAGCGCGAGCCCCCTTTTCGTCAATGGCGGCGGCGCGGTTCACGTCAACGGTTCCGGAAAGCCGGCTTGCGCTTTTCGACGAAGGCCGCCATGCCCTCTTTCTGGTCCTCGGTGGCGAAAAGCGAATAGAAAAGCCGCCGCTCATAGCGCACGCCCTCAATCAGCGTCGTCTCGAAGGCCGCATTGACCGCTTCCTTGGCCATCAGGGCCGCCGGAAGCGACATGGCCGCGATGGCCGCGCCCGCCTTCAGCGCTTCGGCCACAAGGTCGGCCGCGGGCACGACCCTCGCGACGAGCCCGGCCCGCTCGGCCTCCTCCGCGCCCATCATCCGGCCGGTCAAAACGAGATCCATGGCTTTGGCTTTGCCGACCGCCCTCGTGAGCCGTTGGGTGCCGCCCGCTCCGGGGATCACCCCGATCTTGATCTCGGGCTGGCCGAACTGGGCCGTATCGGCCGCGATGATGAAGTCGCACATCATGGCGAGTTCACAGCCGCCGCCCAGCGCGAAGCCCGCCACGGCGGCGACGATCGGCTTGCGGACCCGCGCCACCGTATCCCAGCGCCCGATAAAATCGCCGAGAAAGGCTTCCGAAAAGCTCTTGTCCTTCATTTCCTTGATGTCGGCCCCAGCGGCGAAGGCCTTTTCCGAGCCGGTGACGACGACGCAGCCAATGCCGTCATCCTTTTCGAAGCCCGTCAGGGCGCAGTCGACTTCGCTGATGAGAAGCGCGTTGAGGGCGTTAAGGGCCTGCGGACGATTGAGCCGGATGAGGCCGACGCGGTCATGGGTTTCGACTTCGATCGTCTCGTAACTCATCTGGACCTCCCTGCGCCGGCCGCGGCGCCTCTTCGAACGGGTTAAAGAGCTCGGCGAAAAAACCGCCCCATCTTTTTCGCGGCGCGCTCATATGTCGAAATCGCTCGCAGGCTGCTTCTCGCCAAAGCCCTTGGCGATGGCGCTGGCGTAGAGGTCTTCGAGCGTGATGTCGTCCAGCCTCGAAAGCGCCGCCTCCTCCGTCTCGGCGATCAGCGGCTCCAGGACCGCGACCAGCAGCGCCGGCGATTGATCCTCGTCTTCCTCGGCGCGCAGAGCGACGCGCACGATTTCGCCGACGCAAAGCCGGCGCCTCTCGCGCGCCAGCTCATAGCCGCCCGCCGGGCCGCGCACGCTTTTCAATATGCCCGCCCGCACGAGCGCCTGGAGCAGCGTTTCGAGCCGGCGCGGCGGCAGGTCGTGCCGCGCCGCGAGCTCCTTGGACGAGACAGGACGTCCCCGCGCGTGCAGCGCGACGTCGAGCGCCGCCATCAGCGCAAATCTCGCGGGCTTGGGCAGCAGCTTCATTCGCCGGCGTCTCCGAGGCCGGTGGAGCCGAACCCGCCGGCGCCTCGCGCCGTTTCGTCGAGTTCTTCCGCCTCGACCAATATGGCGCGCGTCACCGGCGCGACGACGAGTTGGGCCACTCGCATGCCGCGCGTGATCTCGAAAGGCTGGCCGCCATGATTGATGAGCAGCGCCTTCACTTCGCCGCGATAGTCGCAGTCGATCGTGCCGGGGGCGTTCAGCACCGTGACGCCGTGTTCGACGGCGAGACCGGAGCGCGGACGCAACTGCGCCTCATAGCCGGCCGGCAGCGCGATCTGCACGCCTGTCGGGATGAGATCGCGCGCGCCCGGCTCGAGGACAAGCTTCTGCCCGGCGGGCAGCGCGGCGTAAAGATCGAGACCGGCGGCGCCGTCGCTGGCGTAGCTGGGCAATGGCAGGCCTTCGCCATTGGTGAGGCGACGGATGGAGATTTTCATTCGGCGGCCTCGCTCCTGTCCAGGATATCGGCGAGGCGCGCGATAAGTTGCGCGGCGACCGCCTCCTTGCTCATGCGGGGCCAGCTCTCGACGCCTGAGCGCGAGACGAGATGCGCCTCATTTGCGTCGCCGCCGAAAACGCCCGCCGCCTCCGACACGTCATTGGCGATGATGAGATCGCAGTCCTTGCGCAACAATTTCTCCTTGGCGTGGGCGATCACGTCGCGCGTTTCAGCCGCGAAACCCACGACGAGGCGCGGCCGGTTCGAAGCGCGCGAAACCGTCGCGAGAATATCGGGGTTCTCGACGAGCGAGAATGTCGGCGCCGCCGCGCCCTGCCGCTTCTTTATCTTGTCCGCCGCCGCCTCGACGCGCCAATCGGCGACCGCCGCCGCGCCGATGAAGATATCCGCCGGCAGGACGCGCGCCACGGCCGCGAACATATCGCGCGCGCTTTCGACCCGGACCACGTCGCATCCGGCGGGATCGGGCAGCGTCACGGGCCCCGAAATCAGCGTCACGCGCGCGCCGGCCGCCACTGCGGCCGCCGCAATTGCGTGGCCTTGTTTGCCGGAGGAGCGATTGGCGATGTAGCGCACGGGATCGATCGCCTCATGCGTCGGTCCGGAGGTGACGACGACATGGCGGCCCGACAGCGGCCCCTTGGCGGCGCCGGGAAGCCGCAGCCGCGTTTCGCCTTTCAACGCGTCTTCAATGGCGCCGACGATGTCGAGCGGCTCGCTCATGCGGCCGGGACCATATTCGCCGCACGCCATCGCCCCGTCCTCCGGTCCGACGAAGAGCGCGCCGTCCTGCTTCAATATCGCGACGTTGCGTTGCGTCGCCGGCGCCAGCCACATGCGCAGATTCATCGCGGGCGCGAACAGAACGCGCTTGTCGGTCGCGAGAAGGAGCGTCGTCGCCAGATCGTCGCATAATCCGTGCGCCGCGCGCGAAAGGAGATGCGCGGTCGCCGGCGCGACGACGACGAGATCGGCCGCGCGAGACAATTGAATATGCCCCATCTCCTGTTCGTCGGTCGCGGAGAAGAGGTCGTCATGAACCTTCTCGCTGGTCAGGCTCGTAAAAGCGAGCGGAGTGACGAATTCCTTGGTCGCCGCCGTCATGACGACGCGCACGCGCGCGCCCCTCTCGCGCAGCCGGCGCACGAGGTCGAGCGACTTATAGGCCGCGATCCCGCCCCCGACGATGAGCAGAATGCTCTTACCATCAAGGCTTTGCTCTGTATTTTGGCTCGACAAGCCCAAGGCTCCCTGCTCGATGCGCGCGGAGAATACAGATTTTGTGCGCAAGGCCAAAGCGGCCATGGCCCGATGGCCGCCGTCGCTCGCAATGATGGCGACGCCTTGGTAAAAGAGTGCGACTCTCCGCCAAAGGCGACCCCGATATGCAGACGACTTCACGCCTTCTGGCGCTCGGCCTTCTCCTCGCTCTGCCTTCTGCCGCTCGCGCGCGCGACAAGGAGGCCTCCGCCGTCAACATGCCCGCCGGCGCCGCGGCCTCTGCGCCGGAACAGAAACTCGCCAATAAAGGCCGCACCTTCGTGCCGCTGCATTCGACTCTGATCGGCCATGGCGGCGTCACGCGGCTGAATTTCTCGGGCACGCTCTCGATCCACAACGCGTCCGGAACCAATGTGCTCGCCATCGACCGGATCGACTATCGCAGCGGCGCCGGCGACGTCGTCGAAACCTATGTCTCGGAGCCCCTCTATCTGAAGCCCTACGCTTCGATGCAGATCGCGGTCGCGCAGGATGACGTCAGAGCGGGCGTCGGCGCGAGCTTCACGGTGGACTGGTCGACGCCTGCGGGGTCCGACGATCCGGTCGTCGAAGCCGCGATGGCCTCCTTCGTCGGCACCCACAGCTACAGCTTTCTCTCGTCGGGACGCCGGGTCGCGCGTCCGCAATGACCTATCTGACTTTGTGATGAACCCGCCCGCGCCGCTTGTGCGGCGTCTGATCCTTTCCGACTATCGTTCTTATGCGTCGACGCGCTGCGAGTTCGATGCGCGGCTTGTCGCGCTTTCGGGCGAGAACGGCGCGGGCAAGACCAATGTGCTGGAGGCGCTGTCGCTCTTTTCGCCGGGCCGGGGGCTCAGGCGCGCCGAACTCGCCGAATGCGCGCGTCGCGACGGCGCCGGAGGCTTCGCCGTTTCCCTAGAGTTGGAGAGCGACGGCGCCTCGACGCAGCTCGGCCACGGCCTGACGCAAGAGGGCGAGCGCCAGTTCCGCATCGAGCGCGCGCCCGTCTCCTCCGCCCGCGCCTTCGCCGACCATCTGCGCGTTCTATGGCTGACGCCCGCCATGGACGGGCTGTTCAACGGCCCCGCCGGCGAACGCCGCCGCTTTCTGGATCGTCTCGCGCTTGGCGTCGACGCCGATCACGGCGCGCGCGTCAACAAGCTCGAACGCGCGTTGCGCAATCGCAATCGCCTGCTCGAGGAGGGCGTTTCCGACAAACGCTGGCTCGACGCCGCCGAACAGGAAATCGCCGCGCTCGGCGTCGCCGTCGCGGCGGCGCGGCGCGAGACCGTTTCGCGGCTCTCCGCGCTCATCGTCGCCGGCGAAAGCGTCTTTCCCTGGGCCGACATTTCGATCGAGGGCGAGATCGAGAACATGCTGGCCGAAGCGCCAGCCCTCGCCGTGGAAGAGCGCTTTCGCGAAACGCTCAGCCAGACGCGGCGGCGCGACGCGGCGGCCGGCCGCACGCTGACCGGCCCGCAGACGAGCGACCTCGCCGTGCGCCATGGCCCCAAGGGCGAAGCCGCGCGCGACTGCTCGACCGGCGAACAGAAGGCGCTGCTGATGGGCCTGACGCTGGCGCATGCGCGGCTCGTCGCAAAGATGACGGTAAAGGCGCCCCTATTGCTGCTCGACGAAGTCGCAGCGCATTTCGATCCGAAGCGGCGCGAGGCGCTGTTTCACGAACTTGAAGCGCTTGGCGGGCAGATATGGATGACGGGCGCCGACCCGTTTCTTTTCGCGTCGCTGGAGGGGCGCGCGGAAATGCTGCATGTGACGCCGGGGCGGATCGAGAGACGGGGGTGAGTGATGGACTGGCACTGGTATGCGATCATCGCCGGGCTTGTGGCTCCGTGGATCACCCTCAACGCCAGCCTGCGCAACACCTTCAAGGAAGGCGGCGCGGTCACCGGCCTGTCGGTCTGGGCCGGCATGGCGCTTTCCACAACGCTGATTGCGCTGCTGATCGGGTGGATTATCCATAAGCTGATCGGGTGACGATATCCGCAGTCCTTCGTTTCAAGCAAGAAACGTCGATCGCGAGCAATCCCTCCCCTTTACGGGGAGGGTGGCGCTGCGAAGCAGCGTCGGGTGGGGAAATCCCCCGCAATCTCAAGGCTGCAACACCACCTTGATGCAACCATCCTTGCGATTGCGGAAGGTTTTATAGAGGTCCGGTCCCTCCTCCAGCGTTCCACGATGCGTGACGACGAAGGACGGATCGATGTCGCCTTTTTCGATGCGCTCCAAGAGTCGCGGTAAATAGCGCTGCACGGGCGTCTGCGCCATGCGGAAGGTGAGGCCGCGATTGATCGCCGAGCCCATGGGGAATTTGTCGATGAAACCGCCATAGACGCCGACGACCGAGACGGTTCCGAAATTGCGGCAGCAATGCACGGCCTGGCGAAGCACATGCGGCTGATCGGTGCCGAGAAAGGCCGCGACTTTCACGCGGTCGATGAAGGAATCGATGCTCCCTGTCGGATCGGGCTCCGTGCCGACGGCGTCGATGCAGGCGTCGGCGCCGCGCCCTTTGGTCATGCTGTTGATCGCTTCGTAGATATCAACCTTGTGGAAATCGAGCGTCTCGGCGCCGGCCTTTTCGGCGAGCGCCAGACGCTCGGGGATATGATCGATCGCGATCACCCGCTCGGCCCCGAGCATGAACGCGCTGCGGATGGCGAATTGTCCCACTGGTCCGCAACCCCAGACGGCGATCGTCTCGCCGCCTTTGATGTCGCAAAACTCCGCCGCCATATAGCCGGTCGGGAAAATATCCGAGAGAAACAGCGCCTGATCGTCTGAAAGATTCTGCGGAACTTTGATCGGGCCGGAGTCGGCGTGCGGCACACGCAGATATTCCGCCTGACCGCCGCGATAGCCGCCGAGAAGATGAGAATAGCCGAAGAGCCCGGCGGGCGAATGGCCCCAGAGGGTCTCGGCCTTGGCGTGATCGGGATTGGTGCGCTCGCAGGCCGAATAGAAGCCGTGCTCGCAGAAATAGCATTCGCCGCAGGAGATCGTGAAAGGCACGACGACGCGGTCGCCGACCTTCAGCTTTTTCACCGACGCGCCGATTTCGACGACTTCGCCCATGGTCTCATGACCGAGCACGTCGCCATTTTTCATCTGCGGGATAACGCCGTCATATATATGCAGGTCAGAGCCGCAAATGGCGCAGGCCGAGACCTTGATCACCGCGTCGCGCGGATCTTCGATCGCGGGATCGGGCACGCTCTCGCAACGAATATCGCCTTTGCCGTGAAAGGTGAGCGCTCTCATTTGGCATGCTCCGTTTGCGCCGGACGCGGCAAAGCCGCGAGACGCCCGAGCGCGCGCCCCCGTGATGAACTTGCCTGGGGTGGGATGGTTCCTCCAGCGCCGCGGATTGGCCCTCGCGCTCTTGCCTGTGCTATTCCGGCGCCATGCCCGATCTTCCCCCGCAAGCCCGCGCGCTGCTCAAATCCGTCTTCGGCTATGACGACTTCCGCCCCGGTCAGGCGGAGATCATCGCGGCCGCGCTCGCCGGCGGTCCGGTCCTCGCCGTCATGCCGACGGGCAGCGGCAAATCCATGTGCTACCAGCTTCCGGCCGTCATGGAGGAGGCGCTGACCGTCGTTGTCTCGCCGCTCATCGCGCTGATGCGCGATCAGGTGCGGCAGATGCGGGCGCTCGGCGTGTCGGCGGCGACGCTCAACTCCATGAACGGCGCCGAGGAGAATGACGAAGCCCGCCGCGCCATGCGCGAGGGCGATCTGCGGCTTCTCTACGTCTCGCCCGAACGCCTGATGATGGACGGGCTCATCGCCGACCTGCGCCGGGCGAAGCCCCGCCGCCTCGCCATAGACGAGGCGCATTGCGTCTCCGAATGGGGCCACGACTTCCGTCCCGAATATCGCGAGATCGGCCGCGCGGCGGAGGCGCTGGGCGATATTCAAGTCGTCGGCCTCACGGCCACCGCCGACGCCGCGACGCGCGAGGATATCGCCAAGCGCCTCTTCCCCTCGCCGCCGCAACTCTTCCTGCACAGTTTCGATCGGCCGAACATCGCGCTGAATTTCGCGCTGAAAGATCAACCGCGCCGACAATTGTCGCGCTTTCTCGAACGCCATAAAGGCGAGAGCGGCATCGTCTATTGCTCTTCCCGCCAGCGCACGGAAGATCTGGCCGCTTACTTTCAGGAGCAGGGCTACGACGCCCTGCCCTATCACGCGGGCCTCGATCAGGCGACGCGCAACCGCAATGGCGACCGCTTCCTGCGCGAAGACGGCGTCATCGCCGTCGCGACGATCGCTTTCGGCATGGGCGTCAACAAGCCGGACGTGCGCTTCGTGGCCCATGCCGACATGCCGTCCTCGGTCGAAAGCTATTATCAGGAGATCGGCCGCGCGGGGCGCGACGGCCTGCCCGCCGATACGCTGACGCTCTATTCGCTCGACGACATGGCTTTCCGCCGACGGCGCATCGACGAGAAGGAAGTCGCTGAAGAGCGCCGCCGCATCGAGCATGAGCGCTTCTCGGCGCTCGCAATGCTGTGCGAAACGCCTCGATGCCGACGCCAGACGCTGCTCGCTTACTTTGCCGAAGAGGCTGCGTCCTGTGGGCGTTGCGACGTCTGCCAAGGCAAGATTGCGGTCTTTGACGGCCTCATCCCCGCGCAAAAGGCGCTCTCCGCCGTCTATCGCACCGGCCAGCGCTTCGGCGCGAACCACCTCGCCGACGTGCTGCGCGGCGAGGCGACTGACGCGGTGCGCCGACACGGGCACGACGCGATCAAGACCTTCGGCGTTGGCAAGGAACATTCGAAACAGGAATGGGCCTCGATCCTGCGCCAGCTCTTCGCCGCCGGCGCCTTGCAGACAGCGAGCGCCGAACATGGAGGTTTTGCGCTGACGGCGAAAGGCGAAGACATTCTCTTCGGGCGTGAGACGATCATGCTGCGCGGCGACCCGCTGACGCGCAGGGAGAAGCGCGAGAAGACCTCGGCCAATCTCGACGAAGCGACGGACCGCATCCTTACGGCGCTCAAACGCAAGCGGCGCGAACTCGCTCAGGAGGAGGGCGTGCCCGCCTATGTCATCTTCGCCGACCGCACGCTGATCGACATGGCGGAAAAGCGTCCCGCGACGCTGGACGAGATGCTCTCCGTGCATGGCGTCGGCGAGCGCAAGCTCGCGCAATTTGGCGACGCCTTTCTGGAGACGTTGGAAGAAGCGCTGCGATAAAGCGCGCTTTCATCTCCCGCGAGCCAATCCTTCGCGCGCTCCAGGATCGCATTGTTTTTCAAAATCCAGGGTCGGCTTTTCCGCGGATCTCGACAGATTGACCAGCGGGCTGCTGCTCCTGAGCGCGCCGTGGATGGCTAAGTCGACGCGCGCTCCAACGTTCCCAAGCCACGCCGTTCTCGCTGTGAGCCTTCCTGCTCGGCGCGAATATCCTGTTCTTATTGCGCGTCCTCGTTTGATTCGCGCGATTTCCCGTCGCTCACCGCGATTGCGCGCAAGGGGGAAAGAGCGATTAGCTGTGGACGACGGCCAATTGACCAACAACGCCTTGCCTTGGGATGGGCTTTCGGTAAAATTGTCCGATAGAAAAAAGGGGGATGGAGTTCCCCGAAACCGCCGAAGAGGCTGATGACTCCTGCCCGCGAAGATTCGCAAGAAGGGGAGTCGTATGCGCTGTAGCGGTCATTTCCGCGCTGATTTCGATTTTGAGTGGTTCGATCGTCGCGCCGCTATAGCGGGTTTCTCCCTCTTTCTCTCGGGCTGCATGCCGACGGCGCAGGAGGAGCGCGCGCAATTCGTCGAAGCGCCGTCCTTGAGCCGCACGATCGCGGCGGCCGGCGTCAAAAGCGTGAGCGGCGAAAAGGGCTGGCCGGGCCAGCAATGGTGGCGCGCCTTCCGCAGCGCCGATCTCGACCGCATCGTCGAAAAGGCCCTGACGGACAATCAGAATCTCAGAAAGGCCGCCGATACGCTCAAAGAGGCCGAGGCCGGGATCGACGTCGCCAGTTCGCGCCTCACGCCCTATGTCGAGAGCGATCTTTCGTACAGGCAAACGCGCTACGCCGAGCATGGCGTCGCGGCGGGACTCAACCCAAATCAGGCCGGCCTCCAAAAATCCGCATCTTTTCTCAATCCGATTTCGGCCAAATGGGAGCTGGATTTTTGGGGTCGCAACCGCGCTTTGCTCGACGCCGCGATCGGCGATGCGCTCGCGCAGGAAGGCGAACTGGAGCAGACGCGCCTTCTGCTGACGGCGAGCGTCGCCCGCGCCTATCTGCGCGGCTATGTCCTCGCCGAGCAGCTCAAGCTCGCCAGGGAGCTGAGCAAGCTGCGCCGCGAACTGCGCGCCCTCGCCGAGACGCGCTACAATACCGGCCTGGAGTCGCTGGACATCGTCCAGATTACGCGCGCCAGTGAAGAGGCCGCCGTGCGGCGCGAGGCCTCTCTCGCCGCCGCCATCTCGATCCAGGAGAATGCGCTCGCGCGCCTGATGGGCGAAGGGCCGGACTATGCGCGCGATCTTTTCGCCGCGAAGAAAGCCGTCTCGCCCGTTCAGCCAGCTCTGCCGAAACGCCTGCCGATCGAACTGCTGGCGCATCGTCCAGATCTGATGGCGGCGCTGCGGCGCGCGGAAGCCTGGGCGGACCGCATACATGTCGCAAAAACGATGTTTCTGCCCTCGATCGACCTTTCGGTCACCGCGGGGCTCGAGGCTTCCGTCACCTCGACGCAGTTCACGAAGCTTGGCGGCTATCTCTTCAATCCGGGCGCGATGGTCTACAGCGTGACCCCCGGCTTGCATCTCCCCATCTTTCAGGGCGGGAGGATCACCGGCAATCTCGAGGTCCAGCGCGCCGATTACGACCAGGCGGTGGACGCATATAACGAGACGCTGCTCGCCGCCGCGCAACAGGTCGCCGACGCGCTCGCCAATCTCAAGCGCTTCAAAAGCGAATTCGATTCCCAGTCGCGCTTCATCAAGGCGCGGAGGGCGGAATTGGAGCTTGCGCGCATCCGCCTGCGCGACGGGCTGCGCGACCGCCGCGAGGTTGTGCAGGAATATGCCGACCTTCTCGACGCGGCCTTCATTCAGCGTGGTCTCGAAGGCGACAAGCTCATCGCGGCCGTGGATCTTTTCCAGGCGCTCGGCGGCGGCTATGACGCGGGACCCGCTGCGAGCGAACCGAGGCCCGCGCCCGAAACCGATCCCATCACGCCGGTCGTCAACGCCGTGCAGTCGCTCGGAGGAGGCTGATCTTGGCCGAGGAAACGATTGAAGCGCCTGAGGCGCCGTCCCCGATGCTTTCTCGCAGGACCATCCGGGCGAGACGAAATTTCCTGCTCAAACTTCTCGCTGTCGGCGTCGGAGTCGGCGCGCTCGCCGCCGCGTTCCGCTATTTCGCCTATGATCGCGATTGGGTGACGACGGACAACGCATTCGTCACCGGCAACATCATACCGGTGCAGTCCGACGCGACCGGCGTCGTCGCGCAAGTGCTCGCCGAAGAAACGCAGCTCGTGAAGAAGGGCGACGTGCTGGTGCGGCTCGATGCGCAGCGCGCCCGCGCGGCGCTGGGACAGGCGGAAGCCGAGCTCGGCCGCGCCGTGCGCAATGTCGGCGCGCTTTTCGCCAATCGCCGCCAGTTCTGCCAGAAGGTCACGGCCCGCGCCGCCATCCGCGAGCGCACGCGGCACGACCTTTCGCGTTACAAGCAGGCGGCGTCGAGCGGCGCCGCCTCGAGTCAGTTGCTGCAGAATACGCAGGACACGCTCAATGCGCAGGAAGCGGATTTGCGCGAGGCGCGCGCCGAGCTCGCCGCGATCGAATCGCGCGTCGGCGGGGTGACGCCGACGAACCATCCGGACATCGAATTCGCCAAGGCGCGCTTCAACGAAGCCTATATCGAGTTTTTGCGCCAGAACATTCGCGCGCCGGCGACAGGCTATGTCGCCAAGCGGCGGGTGCAGGTCGGCCAGCGCCTGCGCCCCGGCGACCAGATTCTCAACATCGTGCCACTCGACCATCTTTGGGTCGAAGCGAATCTCTGGGAGAACCGCATGTCGCGGATTCGACCCGGCCAGCCGGCGACGATCAAGGTCGATCTCTACGGATCGAGCGAAACTTTCCACGGCACGGTGGAAGGCCTGGTGCCGGGCTCGGGCAGCGTCTTCGCAACCCTGCCGCCAGACAACGCCACGGGCAACTTCATCCGCATCGTCCAGCGCATTCCGATCCGCATTGCGATCGATCCGGAAGAACTGAAAAAGACCCCGCTGCGGCCGGGCCTTTCGACCGTCACCTCGATCAATGTGAGCGCGGAAGCCAAGCCCGCAAATGATTCCATCGTGAAGACGTCGGCGGGCGAATATTCGACCGAGGTCTTCGACAAGGATCTGGCCGAGGCGAAAGCGCGCGCGGATAAGGTGGTGCGGGAAAATCTGGTTCCCGGCGTGGATGCGGGCGACGGAAGCTGCGCAGCCGCGGAATGAAAATCGCGGACATTGGACGCGGCCAGCGGAACGCCGAACGAGCGCATGGTCTTCCGCCCGAACCTGCGCGCCTCCCCGTCATTGCGAGCGCCTTTCCGTCATTACGAGCGAAGCGAAGCAATCCAACGCAAAAGGCGCGTCAGGATTGCTTCGTCGCATTTTCTCGAAGTCGGGCATACCCGACTTCGCATATGCTCCTCGCAATGAGGCGTGAAACTTTAATCGCTCGATCAGGGCATTGACCGCCAGAAGAGGAATCTGATCTTTCCGTCCGGCGCGAGGCCGATGCGCCATTCAGTATTCTCATTGTCGAATTTGACGTCATAGACGTCCCCACCCATCTTGCCGACGCCCCGGAACGCAATTTCGCGTAAAGCGCCCTTCACGGAAAACTCTTCCAGTATCGCCGGCAACGCCCATTTGAGGTGCGATGAAAGGCTTTCGATGAACTGACCGAAATCGACGTCGCCGCTTTGCAGGCTCGCAATGGTGCGCCGAAGGATTTGCTCGCTGCCGGGATTTGGCGTCTTGTTCTTGATGCGGCTTGCCAATATTGCCGCCTCCTTTTCCGCTTCCGCCGCGTCGATCCGATAAGCGAGGCTCTCGAAACCACCATGATGAAGCGTGAAGCGATCGACCGGGCCATCCGGCGGGAGATGAAAACTCACTTGCGTCGGCCAGCGCGAAAAGAAAAACTGATGATCGCTCTCCGGCAGGGCTTCGGTTGCAACTGGCCAACCGGGATTCTTGAAAAACAACTTGTCTTCTCTGCGCGTCACGTCCCATACGACGCCAAAATCGGATTTGTAATGACCGACATAGCGGCCGAGCAAAGCCGGATCGATGGGAACGGCCTTGCGTGGCCGCGCCTGCTCGTAGCGTCTTTGCGCGATGGCGTCGAAAAGCGGCTCGGTCATCTGCGTCTCCTTTGCAAGGTTGACAAGTTCGGTCACGGACAAGGCCTCCCCTGCCGCGAGCCGATTACGCGCGACGGCGACGAGGGCCAACCCACGCTCGGTCGCTCGCTTCATCGCGAGCAGCGACATCTCCTGCATGGCGAGGGCGCGATCGAGATCGTTGGCGCGATCTTCGAGGAGTTGCGCGATACGGGCGAGACTTAGGCCAAGTTGCTTGAGCGCGAGGATTTCATGCAGCCGCGCAATCTCAACCGCGCCATAGAGCCGCCAGCCCTTTTCCGTCCGCCTCGGCGCGAGCAGCCCATGGCGCTCATAGACGCGCAGGGCGCGTACGGTGAGGCCGATGCGCGCAGCGCATTCGGCGGCGGTGAGCAATTCGTCTTTCCTTGAGAAGTCCGACACCGAAGAACGCCTCCTGAAACCTCCCTAAGATATGACCCAAGGGGCGGATCAAGAGGTAACGTCAAAGCGTGATCGCCTCGACCAACGCAAAAGGCGCCGCCATCCCCTCTCCCCCGCGGAATGGGAAGAGGGTGAGGGATAGGTGGCGTTGAGAAAGCTGCGTCCTCAAGCAAGCTGAAATTGGCGTTCCCGCTCGCCCCTCACCCCAGCCCTCTCCCCGCACACGCGGGGAGAGGGGGAGCGGTTCGCGACCAGCGCTCGCACTCTGACGATCAAACAAAAAACGCGGCCCCGAAAGGCCGCGTTTTGCGCTTCTCGATTGGTCGGCTGCTTAAGCGAATTCCATGATCACCGCATCGACCGCGAGACTGTCGCCGGGCTTGGCGAGGATCTTCTTGACGGTCACGTCGCGCTCGGCGCGCAGCACGTTCTCCATCTTCATCGCCTCGACCATGCAGAGCGCCTCGCCCGCCTTCACTTCCTGGCCTTCTTTCACGTCGATCGTCTTCACAAGACCGGGCATCGGGCAGAGCAGATGCTTGGAGGCGCCGGCGTCCTTCTTCTTGGGCATGAAGGCGACGAGTTCCGCCTCGCGCTGCGTGTAGACGCGCGCCTGCACGCTCACGCCCTGATGGGCGAGTTCGTAGCCGTTGAGGATGGCGCGCACCTGCACATAGACCGCACGGCCGTCGACGTCGCCTTTGAAGACCGGCTCGCCCGGACGCCAATGCGAGGAAATGCGGTGCGCGCGGTTGTCGCCTGCCGCGAAGCGCACGACGAGCGCCTCGCCCTGCTCTTCCAGCGCAACGTCATAACGGGATTCACCGAGCATGCAGACGCGTTCGCGGGCGAACTCCACCGGACGGCCGTTCATGAGCTGGCCGGTGATCTGGCGCTTGCGGCCATTGCCGATGTAATCGATGAGCGTCGCCACGGCGGCGAGCGTCAGAGCGAGATCGCCCTTCGGCTCCGGCGCCGTAAAGCCTTCCGGAAACTCTTCGGCGATGAAGCCGGTCGATAGCTCGCCGGCGCGCCAGCGCTCCATCTGCATCAGCGTCGAGAGGAAGGGAATATTGTGACGGATTCCGTCGATCACGAAGCGGTCGAGCGCGTCGGCCTGCGCCACGATGGCGCCGAGACGATCCGGCGCATGCGTGACGAGCTTCGCAATCATCGGATCGTAATGGATCGAGATCTCGCGGCCTTCGGTGACGCCCGTATCGTTGCGGACCGTGACGCCGTTTTCCTTCTTCTCCTCCGGCGGACGGTATTTCACCAGACGGCCGATCGAGGGCAGGAAGTTGCGAGTCGGGTCTTCGGCGTAGATGCGGCTCTCGACCGCCCAGCCATTGATCTTCACCTGCGACTGCGTGAGCTGCAGCGGCTCGCCGGCGGCGACGCGGATCATCTGCTCGACGAGGTCGACGCCCGTGATCAGCTCCGTGACCGGATGCTCCACCTGCAGGCGAGTGTTCATCTCGAGGAAGTAGAAGCTCTTGTCCTGACCCGCGACGAATTCGACCGTGCCGGCGGAGTCGTAATCCACCGCCTTTGCGAGCGCGACGGCCTGCGCGCCCATTTCATCGCGCGTCGCCTCGTCGAGCAGCGGCGACGGCGCCTCCTCGATCACCTTCTGGTTGCGGCGCTGAATCGAGCATTCGCGCTCATTGAGGTGAATGACGGCGCCGTGCTTGTCGCCGAGCACCTGAATTTCGATGTGGCGCGGATTCTGGATGAACTTCTCGACGAAGACGCGATCGTCGCCGAAAGACGACGCGGCTTCCGATTTGGCGCGGGTGAAGCCTTCGACGACCTCAGCGTCATTGAAGGCGATGCGCATGCCCTTGCCGCCGCCGCCGGCCGAAGCCTTCAGCATCACCGGATAACCGATGTCCCTGGCGATCTTCACCGCCTCCTCGGGCGACTCGATGACGCCGAGATAGCCCGGCACGACGCTCACCTTGGCGGCGGATGCGAATTTCTTCGACTCGATCTTGTCGCCCATCGCCTCGATGGCGCGGGGGTTCGGGCCGATGAAGACGATATTGTCGTCCTTGAGCGCATTCGCGAAGGCGGCGCGCTCGGAGAGGAAGCCGTAACCGGGATGCACGGCCTCCGCGCCCGTCTGCTTGCAGGCGGCGACGATCTTGTCGATGAGCAGGTAAGACTGCGCCGCCGCCGGCGGGCCGAGATGGATGGCCTCGTCCGCCATTTCGACATGCAGCGCGTCGGCGTCGGCGTCGGAATAGACGGCGACCGTGGCGATGCCCATCTTCTTCGCCGTCCTGATGATGCGGCAGGCGATTTCGCCACGATTGGCGATCAAAATCTTGCGAAACATGCGCGCGCCCTAAGCCCTCGTCTCTCTCACCTCGTCGCCCGCTCTTTTTCCCGAAGGAATGGCGGGCGCAATGTTTTTCTGCCGCGCGTTTAAAGCCTTGCGACGCTGGCCCCCTCTCCCCGCGAACGGGGAGAGGGAATATCCGCCGCGCGTCCCTCCCCTCATTCAACGGGGAAAGGGAAACTCTTACTTCCCCTCGGCCTCGTCGTCGGCGCGCTTCACCTGCACGCTGTCCACGATGCCGAATTCCTTGGCCTCTTCCGCCGACATGAAGTGATCGCGGTCGAGCGTGCGCTCGATGATCTCGTAATCCTTGCCCGTGTGGCGGACATAGATGTCGTTGAGCCGCTTCTTCACCTTCAGAATGTCTTCGGCGTGGCGCTGAATGTCCGAGGCCTGTCCCTGGAAGCCGCCCGACGGCTGATGCAGCATCACGCGGGCGTTGGGGAGCGCATAGCGCATGCCCGCCTCGCCGGCGCAGAGCAGAAGCGATCCCATGGACGCCGCCTGACCGACGCAAAGCGTCGAAACCTTCGGCTTGATGAACTGCATCGTGTCGTAGATGGCGAGTCCCGCCGTCACCACGCCGCCCGGCGAATTGATGTAGAGGGAGATTTCCTTCTTCGGATTCTCCGACTCGAGGAAAAGAAGCTGGGCGATGATGACCGAAGCCATGTGGTCTTCGACCGGGCCGGTCAGGAAGATGATCCGCTCACGCAACAGGCGCGAATAAATGTCGAAGCCGCGCTCGCCGCGCGACGTGTTTTCGATCACCTGCGGAATGAGATACTGGTTGTAGACCTCGATCGGATCACGCATTGCGTCGCCTTCCCAAGCGCGGCCGTCCGGCGCGCCGCGCGATTAGACCGGTCGCAAGGCAATTACTCGAACTTGCCCCGCGGCCCTCTCATGCAACCAGCCGGCGGAGGAGTTCTCCGCCGGCGAAATCATCGTCCCGTCATATGCCGGAGCGCGTCGGGACGCAAACAAAGCTTACGCTTCCTCGTCTTCCTTGAAGAGCTCGTCCTTCGTCACGGTCTTGTCCGTGATTTTGATCAATTGCGAGATATGATCGACGACGCGTTCTTCATAGATCGGCGCGCGCAATTGGGCGAGCGCCTGCTCATTGTTCCGGTAGAAATCCCAGACCTGCTTTTCCTGGCCCGGGAACATGCGGGCGCGCTCGACAAGGGCCTCGGTCAAATCCTTGTCCTCGACCTTCACGCCGGCGCCCTGGCCAATTTCAGCAAGAACGAGGCCAAGGCGCACGCGGCGCTCGGCGATCTTGCGGAACTCCGCCCTGGTCTCTTCCTCGGTCTTGCCCTCTTCGGCGATCGGCTGACCCGCCCGCTGCGACTCGGCCTCGTGCTGGCCCCAAATATTGTTGAACTCCTGCTCGACCAGCGTTTCCGGAAGCTCGAAGGAATAGCGGTTGTCGAGGGCGTCGAGCAGCGCGCGCTTCAGCTTGTCGCGCGAAATCTTGTGGAAGTCGGCCTCGAGATTCCCCTTCACCGCCTCCTTCATGGCGTCGAAATTCTCGAAGCCGTATTTCTTGGCGAGATCTTCGCCGATCTCGAGCGCCTTCGGCGCCGAGACGGCCTTGACCGTCACGTCGAACTCGGCGTCCTTCCCGGCGAGATGCGCGGCCGAATAATCCTCGGGGAACGTCACCTTCACAATGCGCGCTTCGCCGACTCCAGCGCCGACGAGCTGCTCCTCGAAACCGGGGATGAAGGCGTTGGAGCCGAGCACGAGATCGACGTCGCCGCCCGTGCCGCCCTCAAAGGCGACGCCGTCAAGCTTGCCGGTGAAGTCGATCGTCAGCTTGTCGCCCGATTCGGCCTTCGCGCCTTCCTCGCGCGCGTCGAATTCCTGCACGCGATCGGCGAGATTCTTCAGCGCCGCGTTGATGTCTTCATCGGACACTTCGGCGACGGGACGCTCGAGCGAAATGTCGTCGAAAGAGCCGATCTCGAATTTCGGCAGCGTCTCGAACGTGACCGTGAAGGCGAAATCGCCCTCCGCCTCGAGCGCCCGCTCGACTTCCTCCTGGCCGCCCGGGAATTCGAGCTTCGGCTCGACGGCGATGCGAAGTCCGTTGTCTTCGACGATCTTGCGGTTGGCCTCGTTGACGGCCTCCTGAAGCACGTCGCCCATGATGCTCTTGCCATAGAGCTTCTTGAGATGGCCGATCGGCGCCTTGCCCGGACGGAAGCCCTTGATCTGAGCCTTGGCCTGCACCTCGGCGAGCTGGGCGCCGAGCTTGGCGGCGAGGTCGGCCGCGGGCAGCACGACCTTGAATTCCTGCTTCAAACCCTGCGAGGAGGTTTGCGTCACTTGCATGTCGATCGCCTTCTACAACTTCAAAGCCGGCCGTGCGCGCGACGGCGGCCTTTGCGATAACTTCCGCGAAATGCGGTATTTGGTGCGGGCGGAGGGAGTCGAACCCCCACGACTTTCGTCACCGGAACCTAAATCCGGCGCGTCTACCAGTTCCGCCACGCCCGCGAGCGCGGCCCCATCGAGAGCCGCCGCGAATCCACAGCGCGCTTTTTGCCCGCATTGGATGCGAGCGGCAAGAAAACGCGCCAACTCAAAAGATTGGAGCGCCTTCGGCCGGCAAAAATCCACAACTTTTGCGGAAAAGCGCTCATGCGCCCGCGAGCGCGGGCGCCGCTCTATAGCATGGCCGACGCAGGATGCTCGAAAAAAATACGGTTGTGTTACAGTCCGCGCCCGCTTCAGACCCGGAGACGTCTTTCATGATGCGAGCGGCCCTGGCGCTCCTCTCGATTTTCCTTGCGGCCGGCTCCGTCCTTGCGGACCCCGCCGATTGCGCGCGCGCGTCCAAAGCGCCGGTGAAATTCATCTGCGAAGACCCGACCCTCGCCGCCCTCGACAAGGAAGTGGCGCGCCTCGCAGACCTCGCCGCGACCGGGTCCCATGTGACGTCCGCCCAGAAACGGATGCTGGCGCTGAGCCAGGCGAGTTTTCGCAAGACGATCGCGGCCTGCCGGGATGCGAAGCTTTGCCTGCAAAGGACCCTGGTCGAGCGCGTTTTCCACCTTCGGCAGGGATACGCCGACGTGCGGACGAAGGATTCGGAAGGAATCAGCCTCGGACCCTTTGCAGCCGCCTGCGCGGGATTCGATGGGCCGCTCGCCGTCACTTTCATCAAGAGCGACCCGGCGCTGGGGTTTCTCGCCTGGCGCGACAAGGCCGCCGTTCTGACTCAGGCGGTCGCGGCTTCCGGCGCGCGCTACGCCGGGACATTCGGGACGGGCGAACTCCAGTTCTGGAACAAGGGCAAGGAAGCCACGCTCGACATGCCGGGCAAGCCGACCCTCACCTGCGAGATGCAGGGGGACGGATAGGCTTCGCCCCGCCCCGATAAGTTGCTCGCAGCGCCGCCCTGGGTCATAGGGTCGCCTTACCGGAGAAGCCACAGGAGCGCCGCCCCATGCACCCGCTCAATCGCCGCGCCTTCCTGAGCGGCGTCGCCGCCAGCCTCGTTTCGCTCCCGCCCCTCTCGCCCGCCGGCGCGACGTCGCCCATGGGGCCGCGCCTGATCGAGGCCCGGCCCGGAAAGGCGTCGATCGCGGCGAAGGAAACGGACATTCTCGGTTTTGACGGCGCAACTCCCGGCCCCGTCCTGCGCTATAAACAAGGGCAGGAACTGTTCGTCCGGCTGGCGAACAAGACCGACCTGCCCGCCTCGATCCATTGGCACGGCCTGCGGGGCGAGAGCGCCATGGACGGCGTCGCGCCGCTGACTCAAGCGCCTGTCGCGCCGGGGGGCGCGTTCGATTACCGCCGCAAACTGACCGAGCCGGGGCTCTTCTGCTACCGGCCGAGCGTCTACGGGCATACG
The DNA here is from genome assembly GCF_027571405.1 of Methylocystis parvus OBBP. Lineage (GTDB taxonomy): Bacteria > Pseudomonadota > Alphaproteobacteria > Rhizobiales > Beijerinckiaceae > Methylocystis > Methylocystis parva. The sequence goes on along the minus strand of NZ_CP092968.1, from coordinate 4,055,617 downwards.
CCGGAGCTGATGAGCCGCGGTCTGAAGGGCCTGCTGGTCGTCGACGAGGCCGAGCCGCTGCCGGTCGATCACGATCTGCTTCTCGTTCTCGACGACTGGCGGCTCGACGCCCAAGGCAAGGTCGAGGGCGCTTTCGGCGATCGGGAAGAGGCGCGCGGCGCCGGGCGAATCGGCCCGCTCCTCGCCGTCAACGGCAAGACCGCCCCGGCGGTTCGCGAATTCGAGGCGAATTCCCGCGTCAGGCTGCGGCTCGCCAATCTCGCCAACGCCCGGATCATGATCCTGACATTCGACGGCGTGCAGCCTTTCGTCGTCGCGATCGACAGCCAGCCCTGCGAGGCTTTCGAGCCGGTGCGCAAGAGCATTCCCGTGGCCCCGGGGGCGCGATTCGAACTCATCTTCGACATGCCCGCGGCGGAAGGCGCCAAAGCCCGCCTGTTCATGCGCGGCGCCAATGGCGTGGAAAGCGACCTGCTCGTCGCGACCGCGAAGGGCGCGAAGGCGGAAAAGCGGGGCCTCATCTACGCCCTGCCTCAAAACCCGGCGCTTCCGCCGGAAATCAAACTCAACAATGCGAAGAAGATCGATCTCGTCATCGCGCCGGGCTCGGGCGACGGCGCTGGGTGGACGATCAACGGCGTCCAGACAAAGGGTTATGACGGGCCGCCGCTTTTCAAAGTGAAACAGGGGACGCCGGTGACGCTCGGCTATGTCAACAAATCGGCGGTTCCCCTCGCCATGCATGTGCACGGCCATGCGATGCGCCTGCTGCACGATCTCGACGACGGCTGGGAGCCCTATTGGAGAAACGGCGTGATCGTGCCGGCCGGGAAAACCAAGCACGTCGCCTTCGTCGCCGACAGCCCAGGCAGATGGGCGATTCACGACGACATACTGGAACACGAGGCTGCGGGCCTCGCGACTTACTTCGAGACATTCTAAAGACACATCTCACTGAAAATTAAGCAACTTCTACATCCTATTGAAATACATCGGGGATTTTTCCTTTTTTTTCAGATTTGCGGCCGATAATCGATTGCAGACCAAAATACAACTTTGGATTGTAATGCGGATCAGCCGGGCGCGCTCGCGTTCGCCGCTGGTCGCGCGCCGGACGGACGCATGACCCCGATCATCGCTGCGAGACCAGTTTTCTCTGGCGGGCGTCCACTCGACGCAAGCGCGGCGGGACAACGCATTTGCACCAAATTTTTTATCGAGAGACTTCCATGACGGAAATTGTCTTCCGCGGCCCCAAGGATCCCAAGGAGTTTCCTCACTGGCGCTTCCAGACGCTCGACATCGAGCATCATCCCGAAACGGCGTCCATCTGGATGAACTACCGGGAAGACGCGCCTCAGTGCTATTCTCTCGAAATGCTCGTCGAGTTGCTGCAATTACGCGATTCGCTGCGTGCCCTTTGCGCGTCAGGGCGCACGAGCGAATTCCCTTTTCGCTATCTTGTCATGGCCGCCAAGCGGCCCGGCGTGTTTTCGCTCGGCGGCGACCTCGCGACCTTCGCGGCCGCGATCCGCCGGCAGGACCTCGCAACTCTGATCACTTACGCGCATGCTTGCGTCGACCTCGTCTACAGCTATTCGCAGAGCCTGGACCTTCCGATCGTCACGCTCTGCTCCGTGCATGGCCAATGTCTGGGCGGCGCGCTCGAGGCGGCGCTTGCCTTCGATTTCATCATCGCCGAAGAAAACGCCATGTTCGGGCTCCCGGAAGTCGCGTTCAACACCTTTCCCGGAATGGGCGCCGTCACGATGCTCACCCGCCGGGTCGGCTCCGCGCTAACTCAGCAGATTATCATGAGCGGGCAGACCTATTCGGGGCGGGAAATGTTCGAGCTCGAAGTCATAGATCAGATCACGGCCCCGGGCGGCGCGCGCGCGGCCGCGATCGAATGGATGCGCGAGACCGGCGACAAGAAGTGGCGTCGCCGTCGCGCCATAGCGGAGGCGCGCCGCCGCAGCCATCCGATCACGCATGACGAACTCATTCGCATCACCGAGCTCTGGGCCGAATGTTCGGCGCGCATCGAAGAGCGGGATTTGAGGCATATGGAGCGTCTCGTGCGGGCGCAGAAGCGGCTGATCGGCGCGACGGACAGGGCGGCGAAGGCCGAGCGCTCCTTTGAATCTAACTCGTTCTGACGTGAGGGAGGACAGGCGTATCAAATGAAAGCCTCGACCAATCCAAACGCCTCCGCGGATGCGGAAATCTACGCGGATCTCGTCGAGACTCTGTTCGATACGACGCACACGCTGATCACCGGCATATTGTCGGGCGTTCTCGTTCCGACGATCGCCTGGCTCTCCACCGGCAACGCTTCTTATCTGGGGCTCGTCGCGCTGATGACGACCGTCGGCGCCTATCGCGTCGAAGTGCTGCTGGCGCATCAGCGCGCCCCGATCAAGAAGCGGCGCATCGAGGCGGCCAAGTGGGAGATGCTCTATGCGAGCGGCGCGATCGTCTTCATGGCGCTGCTCGGCTTCTCGGCGGCGATCCTGTTCAATTATCACCACAACGAGATGATCGGCTATTACGGCGTGATCATCATGACCGGCGTCACCGGCAATCTCGCCGCCCGCAACGCGGCTCGGCCCAATATCGTCTTCTGGCAGGTGATGGGCACCTGCATGCCCCTCGCCTTCACGCTCTTCTTCAATTTCTCGCCCTGGTACTGGGGGATTTCGGCCTTCCTCTTTTTCGGCGCGATATCCGTCTTCAAGACGACCAAATTCCTGCAGGGCCATCTCGAATCCGCTCTGCGCAACGGGCTCGACGCCATGCGTCAGCGCCAGAAGTTCAGCATCGCGCTGAACTCCATGACGCACGGGCTCTGCATGGGCGACGCCGACCTGAACATTACGGTCCTCAATCGCCGTATCGTCGAATTTTTCGGCATCGTCGCGGCGACAACGCCGATAAAGCTCGAATCGCTGGCTCATGCGATCGGCCGCAGCGTCGACATGTCGCCCGCCGAAACAGCGCTTTTCACCGAAAGGTGGATGCGCCATGCGGCGATGGCCCATGCCAACGTCTTCATGCACAAAGTCGGCGACCGCTATTTCGACTTCCATTGCGAGCGCGCGGACGGCGGCGCCTTCATCACGGTCATCGAGGACGTGACGACCAAGCAGCGGGCGCTGCGCGAAATCGAGCGCATCGCGCATTTCGACGAGCTGACGGGTCTGCCCAATCGCTACCAGTTCCAGGACACGCTGGGCGAGGACCTGTCGCAACTGAGGCAGGGCGACCGCTCTCTGGCCCTGCTCAATATCGATCTCGACCGTTTCAAGGAAGTCAACGACACGCTCGGTCACGTGATCGGCGACCAGCTCCTCGCCCATGTGGGCGCGCGTCTCAGCGCATGCGCGCCGACGCCCGATCTCGTCGCGCGCCTCGGCGGCGACGAATTCTGCGTCCTCATGCGCGCTTCGCCCTCGTCGGAGAAGATCGACGATATGGCGAGCCGCGTCCTCAACGAGATGCGGCGCCCGTTTCTGATCGAGGGACACAGGATCACGATCGGCGCGAGCATCGGCGTCGCCATCGCGCCCAAGGACGCGAATACGCCGATCGGCCTGCTGAAATGCAGCGACCTCGGGCTCTACAAGGCGAAGACGAGCGCGCGCGGCACGGCGGTTTGGTACACGCCGCAAATGCAGGATGAGCTGCTCAAAAAGCGTCAGATCGAGGACGAGCTGCGGGAGGCCTTGGGACGCGACGAGCTGAGCGTCTTTTATCAGCCGATCGTGGATTCGCGCCGCGGTCTGGTCGTGGCCATGGAGGCGCTGCTGCGCTGGCGCCATCCGGAACGCGGCATGATATCCCCCGGCGTATTCATACCGATCGCCGAGGAGACCGGTCTCATCGTCGAAATCGGCGCCTGGGTTCTCCGCCAGGCCTGCCGCGACGCCACCGCCTGGCCGTCCCATATCCGTGTTGCGGTCAATTTGGCTCCCCTGCAATTTCAGGAGGCCGACCTCCTCGATACGATCTCGGAGGCGCTGGCCGAGTCCGGCCTCGCGCCGGACAGGCTGGAGCTGGAAATCACCGAGTCGGCGCTCATCTCCAATACGATCGACGTCGAAGCCAAGCTGAAGTCGATCGCGGCTCTCGGAGCGCGCCTCGCGCTGGACGATTTCGGAACCGGCTATAGCAGCCTGAGCTATCTCAACCGGTTCCCGGTCAGGAAAGTGAAGATCGATCAGGCCTTCTCCCGTCAGGCGATCGACTCGCCGAAAACGCAGGCGATCATCAGCGCGATTTCCGCCCTCGCCCGCGATCTCGATCTCGACCTCGTCGCCGAGGGCGTCGAGACGCACGCCCAGCTCGCCTTCATGGCGAGCAAAAGCATTTTCCTGATTCAGGGCTTTCTCTACAGCAAGCCGCGCCCCATCGAGGAACTTCTGCCGCTCCTCGAGAATTGGGCGGACGCTCCCCGGCTGGAGGACGTCGCGGCCTGAGATCGTCTCCCTGGCGCGCGGGACGTCGCGCCAGGGAGCGCCGCGAACGCTCTCAACTTCCGCCTTTAGCCTCGATCGACCATGTCGACGGGGCGGCGGTCGATCGGCGGCTCGGCCATGCGCTGCGCCCGGAAAATGGCGTGCGAGGCGTTGTACCGGCGCTCGAACTGGGTCAGATAGGCCAAAATACCTTCAAACGCCGCCTGCTCCGGCACGACGTCCTTGACCAGCATGAGGTCTCTCGCCTCCACCGCCGACAGCAGGCGCTCGCTTTCGACAAGCCGCTCGGCCTTGGCGAAACCGATGCGCCGGCCCAGGGCGGCGTAGAGGCCGAACAGGTCGAAGGGCTCGCCGGCGAAGGAAAAGCGCGCGCCGGTCTCGGCGACGAGCGCCGAGCAGTTCATGGCGAAGTCGAAGTCGAGACCGTTCATCAGCGAGCGCGCCCAGGCGATCGTGATGACCGGCGTATCGACGATCAACTCCGCATTCGCCGAGACCATGTCGGAGAAACCTTCCGGAGCCCTCGTCGCCTCGGCGCCGCCTTCCGCGAAGTCGAAGACGAGAAATTTGAGCGAGGGGTGCGCGCCCCCTTCGATCTCCCGCAGGACGCCGGAAATGACGTCGACGCTCGCGCGGTCGAATCCCGCGCGCGTCTTGGAGATGACCAGAGCGTCCCTGTCTCTCAGCCAGTTGAGCCTGACGCCCGCCGGGCTAGGGGTGAACGCGGACCAATCTTTACTCGATACAAGTCCCATCTTCGCCTCTGGGCTGAACCGGCGTATCGCCGATGGTTAAACAAAGCTTAACGCAACAGGGACGAATTGAGTAAAGGCAAATGGACGCGCGACGCGATTTCGCGTTCTTAGGGTTAATGCGCGCGACTTGCCGCATTCGAACGCTTGGGAGGAGGGCGCGCGCCGGGGCCGCGTCTTGGCGAGATGCGCATGGCGTGTGGCCGAAGGTCGCGGGACAGGCGCTCTTGAATTGATATAAGATAATTGAGAAGTAATGTTGGCGTCCTCCGCCCTTCCGGGAGTGGACGAGCCGAGGCGCTTTATTGGAGCCTGGCGATCGCGGCGGCACACGAGACAACCGCTCGGCAAAGAAGCGGCAGACGAATATTTAGAGGGAGAAACAGGATGAAAATGCGCTTTCTCGTCGCCATGACTCTGGCGACGGTCGGTTGGGTCGCTCAGGCGCATGCGCATGGCGACGTCGGCTCCAACCAGGGCCAGTGCCTGATGAAGATCGGGCCGGACACCATGAGCTTTACCGGCTATCAGCCTCTCAAGTCGCGCGAGCAGTTCTGCGACGACATTCCGGACGCCGGCCCGACCATCATCACCCTCGACGCGCAGCAGGACGAATTGCGCGAAATGAACCTCGAAATGCGCGTTCTCCGCGACGTCGGCCAGAAGGACGACAATGAGAATCTCGAGGCGAACACCGAATATTTCTCGCCGCCGAAGAAGTATAAGACCGGCACGCTGACCTTCGATCACAATTTCGCGAATGAAGGCAAGTATATCGGCCTTGTGAAGGCGAAGAGCGACGACGGCAGCAAGGAATATATCGCCCGCTTCCCCTTCTCGGTCGGTCTCACCGCCACGAAGGACATGACCATCGCCATCTTCTTCGGCGTGCTGGCCGCGGTCGGCTTCGGCCTCTGGTATAAGAACCAGTTCGTCGACAAAAAGAAAAAGTCCGCCTGATCCGGCATTCGCACGGCGCCGCATCGCCGGCGCCCTCGCCTTTCGAAGCCGGGCTCGCCCGGCTTCTTTCATTTAGCGGCGTCGTTAGGCGAGCTCTTCTATGCGGCCGTCTCGCAGAGTCACCCGTCGATCCATCTGCTCGGCGAGGTCAAGATTGTGGGTGGCGATGACCGCCGCCAGCCCGGATTGCCGGGCGAGAGTCATCAGCGTCGCAAAGACATGCTCCGCCGTGCGCGGGTCCAGATTGCCGGTCGGCTCGTCGGCGAGGAGCAGATGTGGGGCGTTAGCGACGGCGCGGGCGATCGCCACCCTCTGCTGTTCGCCGCCCGAAAGCTCCGACGGACGGTGCGAGGCGCGCGCGCCGAGGCGCAGATAATCGAGCAGTTGCTGCGCCCTCCCCTCGGCCTCCTGACGGTCGAGACCGTTGATCATCTGCGGCAGCGCGATGTTCTCCAGCGCGGAGAATTCCGGCAGCAGATGGTGAAACTGATAGATGAAGCCGATGGTCGCGCGGCGCAGATTGGTGCGCTCCGCGTCGCTCATCTTCGAGGTCGGCGCGGAATTGATCAGAGTCTCGCCGGCGTCGGCGCGCTCCAGCAGACCGGCGATATGGAGCAGCGTCGATTTGCCTGCCCCCGACGGCGCGACGAGCGCGACCGTCTCCCCGGGATAGATCGAGAGATTGATGTCGACGAGAATGTCGAGACGCGCCGCCCCCTCGCGGTAATGGCGCGCGATGTTGCGCAATTCAAGAACGGCGTCGCTCATGCGTCTCTCACTCGTGCCGCAGCGCTTCGATCGGATCGAGCGAAGCCGCCTTCCAGGCGGGGAAGATCGAGGCGAGAACGGCGATGACGAGCGTCATGACGACGATGACCGTCACTTCGCGCGTATCGACGACCGCCGGAAGCCGTGACAGAAAATAAAATTCCGCCGGAAACAGATTGGCGTCGAAAGCCTTGTTCAGGACAGTGCGGATCGTCTCGAGATTTTCCGCGATCAGGAGGCCGAGCAGGAAGCCCGCAATCGTTCCCACGACGCCGATCGACGCGCCGATGATGAGGAAGACGCGCAGCACGGCGCCTCGCGAGGCGCCGATCGTGCGCAGGATGGCGATGTCCTGCGTCTTGTCCTTCACCAGCATCGTCAGGCCCGAGATGATGTTGAAAGCCGCAACGATGACGATGAGCGTGAGGATGATGAAGAGGATGTTCTTTTCGACCTGCAGCGTGTCGAAGAAGGTCTTGTTCCGCTGGCGCCAGTCGGTGACGATCACGGGCCGCGTCACCGCCTTTTCAAAGCGCGCGCGGAACAGGTCCATCTGCTCGGGCTCGTCGACGAAGACCTCGATGACCGTCGCCTCATTGTCCTTGTTGAAGAAAGCCTGCGCCTCGGCAAGCGGCATGTAGACAAAGACATTGTCGAATTCCGACATGCCGATCGAAAAGATCGCCGTGACCGTATAGGCCTTGATGCGCGGCGCGACGCCGAAGGGCGTCTGCGCGCCCTTGGCGATGAGGAGGCTCACCTTGTCGCCGGTCGTGACGCCGAGCGTTTCGGCGAGGCGCTGGCCCACGGCGACCCCCTCCGCTTTGTCGAAGCCCGCAAGGGCCCCGATCTTCACATTGCCGGCGATGCCCGGCAGGCGGACGAGGTCCTTCTCCCGCACGCCGCGCACCAGCACGCCGGACTGGCCGAACTGGGTGGAGATGCCGGCGGCGCCCTCGACCATGGGAATGGCGAGCTTCACGCCCTGCACTTTTTCCGTCCTGGCGGAGACGTCGTCCCAATCCGTGAAGGGCGTCTCGACGGCCTGCAGAAAGGCGTGGCCGTTAATGCCCATGATCTTGTCCATCAGCTCGCGATGGAAGCCGTTCATCACCGAGGTGACGACGATCAGCGTCGCGACGCCGAGCATGATGCCGAGGAAGGAAAAGCCCGCAATGACAGAGACGAAGCCGTCGGCGCGGCGTGCGCGCACATAACGCAGCGCCACCATCCATTCGAAGCGCGAAAAGGCTTTTGCGCCCTTCGCCGGCGCCGTCGCGGCTGCGGTCTCGCTCATGCGCCCGCCTGCTTCACGGCCTCGACGATGCGCGCCACGGCGTCCGCCGGCGCGAGCATTTCGCGCTCGCCGGTCTTGCGGCGCTTCACTTCCACCTTGCCGTCAGCCAGTCCCTTCGGGCCGACGAGAATCTGCCAGGGCAGGCCGATCAGATCGAGCGTCGCGAATTTCGCCCCCGGCCGCTCGTCCCGATCGTCATGCAGCGCGTCGAGCCCGGCGTTTTCGAGCTGCTGGACGAGCTCGCCGCAGACCTTGCCTGTCGCCGCGTCGCCGACCTTCAGATCCGCCACGCCGACATGGAAGGGCGCGACCGTCTCCGGCCAGACGATGCCGGCGTCGTCATGGAAGGCCTCAATGATCGCGGCGACGAGGCGCGACGGGCCGATGCCGTAGGAACCCATCTGCACGACGACCTCCTTGCCGTCCGGGCCGTTCACCACGGCCTTCATGGGCTCGGAATATTTTGTGCCGAAGTAGAAAATATGGCCGACCTCGATGCCGCGCGCGGCGACCTTGGCGTCGTCCGGCACCGCCGCGAAGGCCGCCGCGTCGTGCATCTCGCTCGTCGCGGCGTAGCGGCTCGTCCATTTGTCGAAGAGTCTCTGAAGCCCGGCGACGTCGTCGAAATCGACATTGGCGGGCGGCGGGGCGAAGGACAGGAAGTCCTTGTGGCAATAGACCTCGCTCTCGCCGGTATCGGCGAGGATGATGAACTCGTGGCTGAGATTGCCGCCGATCGGGCCGGTGTCGGCGGCCATGGGGATCGCCGTCAAACCCATGCGCGCGAAGGTGCGCAGGTAAGCCACGAACATCTTGTTATAGGAGTGCCGGCTGCCCTCGGCCGTGAGATCGAAGGAATAGGCGTCCTTCATGAGAAACTCTCGCGAGCGCATGACGCCGAAGCGCGGCCGAACCTCGTCGCGGAACTTCCACTGAATGTGATAGAGATTGAGTGGGAGATCCTTGTAGGAGCGCACATAGGCGCGGAAAATCTCCGTGATCATCTCCTCATTGGTGGGCCCGAAGAGCATTTCCCGCTCGTGCCGGTCCTGAATGCGCAGCATCTCCTTGCCATAGGCGTCGTAGCGCCCGGATTCGCGCCAGAGATCCGCCGACTGGATCACCGGCATCAGGCATTCGACGGCGCCGGCGCGGTTCTGCTCCTCCCGAATGATGCGGGTGATGTTGTTGAGAACCTTCAGCCCCAGCGGCAGCCAGGCGTAAATGCCGGCCGATTCCTGCCGGATCATGCCCGCCCGCAGCATCAGCCGGTGCGAGACGATCTCGGCCTCCTTGGGCGTCTCGCGCAGGATCGGCAGGAAGTAACGGGACAGGCGCATCTCAAGTTTCCATTCGCGATTCGAGGAGGCAGAGCATAACGGCGGCTTGCGGGCGGTTGAAGCGCGGGGCGCGGGAAAAGGCAAGCGAGTTGGGCGACGGCGCTCTCCGCGCCGCGACGCGGACGTAAGCCGCCCTCCTTCGGGGACGGCGCCGCCCTTCCCTTTCGGTCGCCGGGGCGCCATGTCGGGGGCGGAACAGGAGGTTCGAATGGAACAGGAAGTGCGGCAAAATCCGGCGAAGAGCCGTTTCGAACTGGAAATCGACGGGTCGCTGGCGCTCGCCGAATATGTGCTGGAAGACGGGGTGATGACCTTCACCCACACGGAGTCGCCTGCGGCGCTACAGGGGCGCGGCGCGGCGTCGAAGCTGATCCACGGGGCGCTTTTGCAGGCGCGGGCGCAGGGATTGAGGGTACGGGCGACCTGCTCATTCGTCGTCGCTTATCTGAAGCGGCACAGAGAATTCGCGGATTTGGAAATTTAATTCCGCCGAACGTCACAAACTGTCACACTACCGTAATAATCTTTTGCTCCTGGCAATTTTTTCAGGCGTTGCGAGAGCTACATTACCAAGTTGCGGCATCAAAGACTGCAACTTGGGAGATAGCCATGAAGCTGATTCTGACCGTCGCGCTGACCACGCTTTTGGCGTTGTCCGCAATTGGACCGGCGGCGGCTAATTCCACCGCCTATTACGACTGCTACAATCATTACAGCTCCAACTGCGACACGCCCTCCGGAGCCTGCTGAGCGTGTCCGAGGGTCCGACCGGCGAGCGCCGCCGGTCGGTTACCCCTCCGCCTCCGCCGCCAGTTCCAGCCATTGCTCTTCGGCTAAGGCCAGCGCCTTGGCGAGCTCCTCGCGCTGAGACGCGAGCTTGGCCGCCTCCTGCGGATTGCGCGAAAAAGCGTCAGGGGCCGCGAGCGCTTCGTCCACCCGCGCCAGAAGCTGCGAGAATTTCTCGACCTTCGCCTCGGCCTCCGCGAGTTTGCGGCGATAAAATCCAGCGTCGCGCCGCTTCGGCGCGGCTTCCGCGACCTGCGCGGGCTCGGATTCGCGCCTGGACGCCTCGGTCTTACTCTTCGACAGCACGAGCCTGGCGTAGTCGTCCATATCGCCGTCGAACGGCTTGACCGTGCCCTGATCGACGAGCCACAGCCGGTCGGCGCAGGCCTCCAGCAGATAGCGGTCATGCGAGACCAGCACGACGGCCCCCTCATAATCCATGATCGCCTCGATCAGCGCAGCGCGGCTGTCGATGTCGAGATGGTTCGTCGGCTCGTCGAGAATGAGAAGATGCGGCGAATTGAACGCCGTGACGCCCATCAGGAGCCGCGCTTTCTCGCCGCCGGAGAGATGCGCGACTTTCGTATCCGCGCGGGCGCCGGAAAAGCCGGTCTGCGCCGCGCGCGAGCGCACCCGCGCCTCGGGCGCGTCCGGCATCAGCCGCGAGAAGACGAGGTAAGGCGTGTCGTTCTCGTTGAGATCGTCGACCTGATGCTGCGCGAAGAACCCCGCCTCCAGCTTCGCGGCGCGCACCATCTCGCCGGCCAAGGGCTCGAGCCGCCCGCCGAGCAGCTTGGCGAAGGTCGATTTGCCGTTGCCATTGGCGCCCAAGAGCCCGATGCGGTCGTCATTCGAGATCGACAGCGTCAGGCGCGACAGCACCACGCGCTCGCCATAGCCCACGCTCGCCTTGTCGAGCGCGATGATCGGCGGCGAGAGCGGTTTTTCGGGCGACGGCAGATGGATCGGCAGCACGCTGTCGTCGACGATGGCCGCGACCGGCTCCATTTTCTCCAGCATTTTGAGGCGGGACTGCGCCTGCCGCGCTTTCGTGGCCTTGGCGCGGAAGCGGTCCACGAAGGCCTGCAGATGCTTGCGCTTTTCCTCCGCCTTCCTGGCGCCCTTGGCGGCGATCAGCGCCGCCTCGCGCCGCTGCTTTTCGAAAGACGTGTAATCGCCCTTGTAGAGCGTCAGCCTGCCGCGTTCGAGATGAAGGATATGCGTCGCGACGTCGTCAAGCAGGTCGCGATCATGGCTGATGACGATCACGCTCGCCGGGTAGCGCGCAAGGTAATCCACAAGCCACAGCGTGCCTTCGAGGTCGAGATAGTTGGTCGGCTCGTCGAGCAGCAGCAGATCGGGGGCGGAAAACAACACCGCCGCCAGCGCGACGCGCATGCGCCAGCCGCCGGAAAATTCGGAGAGCGGCCGCTGCTGCCCCTCGGCGTCGAAACCGAGGCCGTGGAGAATGGCCGCCGCGCGGGCGGGGGCGGCGTGAGCGTCGATGTCGGCGAGGCGAGTCTGGATCTCAGCGATGTCGTGAGCGTTATGCTCCGTCTCGGCGCGCTCCAGAAGCTCCGCGCGCTCGACGTCCGCCGCCAGCACGAAATCGATGAGCTTGGTCGGTCCGCCGGGCGCTTCCTGCTCCACCCGCCCCAGCCGCGTGCGCGCCGGCAGCGCGATATTGCCCGATTCTGCGGCAATTTCGCCTGCGATGAGGCGAAACAGCGTCGTCTTTCCAGCCCCGTTGCGGCCGACAAAGCCGGCGCGCGAACGCCCCGGCAAAAAAACGCCCGCATGATCGAAAATGAGCCTTTCGCCGAGGCGGTAGGTGAGGTCGTTGATGGTGAGCATGGCCGCAAGCCCAGTAACAGGCTCGCGCCGGCGTCGCTAGGCAGATTCGAACGGCGCCCGCAAAAGGGCGCACAGGTCAAGGCATGCTACTTGCTTATTCGAAATCAAGCGGCGGGAACAAGGGAAGGAGAAAACCCGAGGCGCATCGACTCGAATGAAAGGCGCAAGGTCATGCATCCCGACATGGAAGCCTATCTTTGGATCACGGTGAAAGCCTTCGGTTTCGCGCTGATCGGCATTTACGCCACGCGCATCGCGCGTTACGCCTATGACGCGATGATCTGGGGCGTCTGACCGCGGATCGAATCCGCCCGGCGACGACAGCGCCGGAACAGTGCAGGAAAGAGCGCGCGGAGACTTGTCTTGCGCCCCGCGCCCCTCTATACAGCCCTCGCTCGCGCCGCGATCCGCAGGCGCAAGCCCCGCGCCCATCGTCTAGAGGCCTAGGACGTCGCCCTTTCACGGCGAAAACAGGGGTTCGAATCCCCTTGGGCGCGCCAGTAAAATCAATAAGTTACGATCCATAGATTCCAAAACGTCTAATATCCGTCGAATAAACGCCTACGGACGTTAGCGGACTTAGGCGGCATTTACGCCCACTGCCCTCCCCTCACTTCCCATCCCGAGCGCGCGATACCGCGACCAATCCCGCGGAGAGTTCCCTGCAACATGCGCCGCCCGCGCCGTGACGATAAACCCTTTCCATGTGCGGCGCCTTCCAGATTGCCCCACGAAGCGAGCCGAAGAGAATGTTTCCGGAACCAGATAATTCTGACGCTCCGACAGGAGCTTATTGCGCGGCATGCACGAAAGCCGAACAAACACGCAATTTATAGGAATTGCTTTGTAATGGCAGGCATTTGGGCGGCGCCCCCTACTTTGTCTCACATCCCGCTCGCCCGATCGGCGGCGAGTCCGGCCGGAGAGCGTCCGGCCGCAGGCGTACGAGACGTCGACCGCGCGCAATACCGAGACTGCGTCGGCTTTTGCCTATCGTCTCGGCGGTGGTTGTGGTGAACGCAGAATTCCCGCTCGCAACTTTCCCGGCGTGCTGGTTGCCCTTAAACGAATCCGCCTTCGTCTCCGGGTGAAGCGCTCTAGTTCGCCTTTCGGCGGGAGAGGCCCATATATGTAACATCGCCGAGAAACCGGACAGTAGGCACATCGGCGGCAGAGAGACGCTGCGTGCTCCCGCTTACCGCGAACCGGAGCACGCGATGCAAGACATCGTTGACGTAATCACTTCTTGCTCACAGGCGCTCACTAACTTCCAAGAGCGTGCAGAGAAATCGCAAATTTCAAGCGACAACATGATCGCCGGAACCAAAAAGGCCATTGCCGATTCACAACGGTTGATGCGCCGCATAGATGGCGACGCTACTATGCCACGTTCCGTAGATGGAACATTTGCCTCCTTATCTTCGCCGCCGCCCATGCCATCCGCAGACATTGCGACCAGCTCCACCCGAGCCCAAAGCGCTTTCCGTCCCTGTAGCGTTTGTGGGCGTCCCGCATAATGACGGCGCGGTCGAAGCGTCCGCCCCTCAACGGGCGACAATCGAAGTTATGCGTCGCGCCTTGGAATCCGCCGGCGTCGAATTCATCCCTGAGAACCGCGGCGGGCCGGGCGTAAGATTGAAGAAGGCGATCCCGCCAGAGGCTTGAAGGGAGACAGCGCGGCGTTAGATGACAAGGCCAGGGCGCGATCAGCGCCTTTCCCTCCCAGGGGAGTGCGCCCAGCCCGGTCTTCAGAAGGCCGGGCTTTGCATTTTTGAAGGCCCAAGGATCATGGCGAACAAGCAGCAACGCGGCAATCGCGAGGCGAAGAAGCCGAAGAAACTTAAGGTAAAGGCCACGGACCCGGCGACGGGTTTCGGAATCATTGATCGCGCCCGCGAGTCGGCGGGCAAGAGATGATTGGCGACGAAATTCCGACCGGCGCCCTGGCTCTGGCCGCTGTTGGCGCCGTCATCGGGGCGGTGCTGGGATATCTCGCAAAGGGGTTCGATATCGCCGCTCCATTTGCGATTATCGGCGCGACCGCTGCCGGCCTGATCGGACAGCGCCTCGATAGAGCCGCGCGTTCGTAGCGCTTGCCCGCAATGGCCATCGCCAGAGACCATCCGGATGCTTGTTTGTCTGTCGATGAGATTGCGAAGCTGATGGAAGCATGCGGAGCGAAATCTCCGTCCCCCAGCGTGTAGCCTTGGAGTGGCGAGCCGCGCCGTCGCTACATCCGCGCTCGGCCGGCTCTGTCCAAAGTAGGCAGCGTCGGAACGCAACAAAAACGCCGTTCGAGCGTTATCGACACTTTCGCTGGAGAGTGAGCAATATGACTACGATGGCGGAGGCCCTAGCAGAGGAGCGAGCACAGGATGAATGGATGATCCGGAGCACGCTAGGGAAAGCCATTCATCAGTCGCTTCAAACTATCGTCCGTGAGCCGCTTCCCAATGAAATGGCGCTGCTATTGCTGCGATTGGCGGCAGCTCAGGCTACGAGCAGTAATGAAGCATGGAACGGTCGTCTGTCCGAACTCGACATAGCAACCCGGCATGTCGCTAGGGGAAAACTAATCATTGCCCGCCAACGGGAGCGGATCGTCCAGCTCCAAGCGGAACAGCGCTCGAACGAAGATGCTCGGCACATGCTGGATACATTCGTCGAAACGCTCGCGTTGCTTGAACATCATTTACACCTCCTGCGTGATGAGACTGAAGGCAAAGACCAAAAACCCGAATGGATCTTTTCGCGCTTGGCTGCTCGAATCCCGGCCGCCCCTGCTTTGACAGCGATCGCAGCGTTAAACTAGGGCTTGGTTTCTTGTTCAGGAAACGGCGCCTGCATTACGTTGAGCGCTTTGCTCTCTGCCAAGATCGACGCGAGGCGCGTTCCCGCGTTTTTCCCGATCAACCAACCTTATGACTTCCTCGCAGCCTGAAAGGATGCGCTGAAAGTTATCGGGCGCTTCTGCGACTTTCATTCTCGCGAGAATGATTTCCGACTCCCGGATGCACCGCAGGCTACCAGCTAATAGAGCCGCCGTTCGTTCGAAAAGCTCGCCGCGCTTATTGCACTTCTGCGGCTCCTTTGCGCTGAGCGCTGGTAGGGACCGGCACTTTTGCGCGCGATGAAGCTGCCGCTCGACCAGTCGATGCATTGGCGAACCGTCATCCGCGTGACCGAAGGGATCAAAATGCCGTAAAAGGATAAGCCTTTGACTTACGAAGGCAAGAGACGCCCCTAGCCTTACTGCCTCTCGCACCGTCGACATTGTCGCCCAGGCGAGGTTTCAGGCGCGCTATGGTCACCCACGGATCATTCAATATTGAAGCGGCGCCTCGCGCTAGCCTAAGAGCATGTTGCTCTCGGAGAACGCCATATTGCCGAGATTCGTGGACGGATCGCTGAGGCGCGGCGCGCGTCTTCTCCGAGTAGATCAGCAGCGGCTGGCCCGGCAATGGCCGCCTCAAGTTGTATCCAGCGGTCGATTTCCGGTTGGAAAATCTATACGCCCAAGGCCACCCTTGGCGCCGGCAAGGTGGTGATTCCCACAGGTCGCCGAATTTTCTCGCGGGGCTATCGTAATGGCGCGCGAGAAAAACTGACCTAGCCTCCCTCGCGTCCGCCTTGCGGGGGTGGCTCGCCGCCTTCAGCCGCATCTTCGCGGCGAGCCGCCTGCAATGGCCAACCTGGTTCTGCGCATCTGTTTCCTGCGGCGCCAAAGTTCAGGCCGGAACAAGCAAACTTGGCTCGCGTTGCAGCGGGAGGTCTGGGGCTTTGTCCGGCAAGAACCCTTGGAGACGTGTCAATGACCAACTCACGCAAGATGATCACGGCCGCGCTCGCCGCCACCATGCTGGTCAGCACGGTGTCCATCTCTACTCCGGCCTCCGCATGGGGCCGTTGGGGATGGGGCGGCGGTGGATGGGGTCGCCACTATGGTTGGGGAGGTTGGGGTCATCGCCGTTGGGCGGCTTGGCGTCCTGGCTGGGGCTGGGGTCATCGCCGTTGGGCGGCCTGGCGTCCTGGCTGGGGTTACGGACGCTGGGGCTATGGCGCCGGCCTGCTAGGCGGCGTAGCGGCGGCAAGCTACCCATACAGCGCTTATGGCTCCGCCTGTGGCGGCTACGGCATGGCCTACCCTGCTACTTATGGCTATAGCGGCGGTTGCACGTGCGGCTATGGAAACGGCGGCGGGTTGTTCGGCTTGGGGCTTGGCCTATTCTAAATGGCCCCGAATATCCCACTTGCTCCACGAAAAAACGCCTCGGCCGTTACATCCACGGCCGGGGCGTCATTTTGAATTGGACGTCTTGCCGCCGTCGAAAACACTCAGCCAATCTGGGCGAGCCTTGGCGATTTTGGGCGGAGGATTATTGCCATAACTTTTGAGGTAGATTTCAGCCTCGAAGAAGGCGAGCGCAAAAACAAGTTCATTCACGCGCCCGCTGAATTATTTCGCTAAATTCTCAGCTGCAGGCAGCGCGTTTGACGAAATATCTACGCCTTCCATCGGCCTGAAAACGTATTCGACGCGCTTGCGTGCGCTTTCAATAATGTGCGGCCGACAGATTATCGGCCCTGCAAAAAATCAGCTTCCACTTTTTTGGCGGCGCGCTCAAATGGCTCGGATCATGCGCAGGGATGGGGCTTCTGCGCGCCTTTGGACCGGAAGCCTTCAGGCCCCCGTGGGGCGGTAATTAAGCCTCGATAAACGATTGCCGCGCTAAACTGGAAGCGGCGGCATTTTTAAGACGGCGCACGACCATTTAGCGCGCCGGCGCGGTCGAGGGGGTCATGAACGGTCTTCACGCGGTCGCAGGACCGCCAGCATCGAATCGATGTCTCGATCATCATCCCCTGTCTCGATGAGGTGAAATCCCTTCCCGCCATCATCGCCAACGCCCGCGCGGCGCTGTTGCGGCTGCGGGCGGACCTCGACGTCTCCGGTGAGATCATCGTCGCCGACAATGGCAGCGCCGACGGCAGCCAGCTCGTCGCCCGAGCGCTCGGCGCGCGGGTGGTGGAGGTTGAGCGGCGCGGCTATGGGGCGGCGCTGACCGGCGGCATGAGGGCGGCGAACGGCTCCTTTCTGGTGATGGGCGACGCCGACGGCTCCTACGACTTCACCGAATCGGCGGAAATGGTCGAGGCGCTCATGCGGGGGGCCGATCTGTGCATGGGCTCGCGCTTTCGCGGCCATATCGAGCCCGGCGCCATGCCCTGGAAAAACCGCCATATCGGCAATCCGGTCCTGACCGGCATCCTCAATCTCTTTTTCGGCGCGGGCGTGAGCGACGCCCATTGCGGTCTCCGCGCATTGACGAAATCCTGCTTCGAGCGGCTGGCGCTTGCCGGAACCGGCATGGAGTTCGCCAGCGAAATGATCATCAAGGCGGCGCTCAAGCGGCAGCGGATCGTCGAGACGCCGGTGACGCTGCGGCGCGATCTGCGCGACCGGCCGCCGCATCTGCGCCCCTGGCGCGACGGCTGGCGGCATCTGCGCTATCTGCTGATGCTGAGCCCCGCCTGGGCCTTCGCCGCGCCGGCGGCGGCGGCGGCGGCGCTGTCCCTGGCGATCTGGAGCGTGGCCGCCATCGCCGCCTTTCGCGGCGAATGGACGGCGTCCCCTTTCGGCAATTATTGGGTCGTTCTCGCCGGCGCGCTATTGGGGCTCTCCCATATAGCGGGGCTGCTCGCCATTTCGACCCATCTTTATGGGCGGCGGCAGGGCTATCGCCCGGCCTATTCTTGGAAACAGCGCTTCGCGGGCTGGATTTCGCTGGAGACGATGCTGCTCGCCGGCGCAGTAGCAGTCGGAATCGGGCTTATGATTTTGCTGACGGTCGTCGGCTACTGGTCGCGGCACAATTTCGGCCCCATCGGCAGCGTTCTGCCGGCGGTCATCGGCACGACGATGATCGTCATCGGCGCCCAGAACGCGCTCGGCGGCTTCATGCTCGCGATCGTAAGCGGCAACGAAGCGGAGTTCCTCAAACAAAGCAAAGCCTCGAACTCTTCCGGCGGGGGCGCCGAAGCGGAGATGGCCGACGCGCCTCGCGCCGCAATGCGCGGCGCGTGACGAATCGAGGAAATGGCGCCCGGACAATGGCGCACGAACGACGGATGTGAAATGCCGATCAATCGGGAATTGCGGACGGGATTGAGATATGTCGCGGTTGGCGCGGCGTGCGCGCTTCTGAGCAATATTTTGCTCGTCGGCGCGGTGATGACCGGCGCGCATTATTTCGTCGCGGGCCTCCTGACCATTGCGCCGATCCTCGCAATCAGCTTCCTGCTGCATTGTTTCGTGACATTCGAAGTCCCGCCGACAGCGGAGGCTTTCGCCAGATACAGCGTGACCGCCCTTCCGAGCTATCCGCTTTGGTTCGTCAGCATCGCCGCGCTGAGCGACGGACTCGGCGCGCCGATATGGGCGGCGAGCCCCATCGCCACGGGAATCGTGTTTTTGTGGAACTACATCGGGACGAACTGGTCCCTGCGCGGCGCCGGCCGCGATCGGCAGAGACAGCCGTCATGTTCGGCGCGACGATGACCGCCTGCTTGGCGCGCGTTGGGCTGATCGCCAAAAAGCGCGACACGCAGGAAATCCGCTGCTCGTAAACGGAGGTTTCCTCACCGATGTCCGACACGAATTTAAAGGCGCATGACGCCAGCCTCACCGGTCCGCGACACGGGATTCCGTCCTATCGTCTTCGCTATACGCCGCTGGAGCGGCTCGCCGTCGAACGGCCGGTTGACCGGATTGCGACGATCGTAGCGGCTTGCGCCGGCAAGTCCGTGCTCGATCTCGGCGCCATGGACGAAACGGCGTACAAAAGCAAACGCGGACAAGGCGTCTGGCTGCACGAAGAAATCGCGAAAAGAGCGAAGTTCGTCGTCGGCGTCGACAATACGTCCGGCCTTCCCGTTGAAGGACTGGCGACCGCGCCTAACGCTAAAATCGAGCGCGGCGACATTTTCGATCTCGACGGCGTGTTGCGAAAGCTCGATTTCACCCCGGAAGTCGTGGTGGCGGGCGAACTCGTCGAACATCTCGAAAATCCGCTTGCTTTTCTGCGATCGTTACGCGCTTGCGCGCCTTTGAAGGGAGCGCGGCTCATCCTCTCGACGCCGAATGCTACCGCGCTTCACAACTGCCTGATTGGCCTGATCGATCGGGAGTCGACCCATCACGACCATCTCCTCATCCTCTCCTACAAGACGATGACGACGCTTTTGACGCGCGCGGGCTTCGAACAATGGCGCCTTGTCCACTATCATTCGGAGTTCGCGGAGATGAAGCTGCGCAATTCGGGCTTGCGGCGCACCGCGATCGTCTGTGGCGAGAGAATGATACGCGCGGCGGAATGGGCGTTTCCGCTCCTTGCCTTCGGTCTCATCGTCGACACGACAATCTAGGAGGCCCGCGTTCCCGTGAGCGCTAACATCGGATGTTCAGCGCAACCCGAGTCACGGCGGGCGCCGTGGCTCTCCGTCGTCATGCCGACGCATAAGGGCGAGCTCTGGATCGACGCGACTCTCGCCTCCCTGGCGGCGCAAGATGAAGCGGGTATGGAGGTCGTCCTCGTCGACAGCAGCCCGACTTCCGCGACGCTCGACATCGCGCGCCGCTACGCCGACAGGCTCGATCTGAGGCTTTACGAGCGCAAGGACATGCTGCCGTGGCCGGCGAAGGTGAATTTCGCCGTCGCCGAGGCGCGTGCGCCTTTCGTCTCGATTCTGCATCAGGACGATATCTGGCTCGACGGGCGCGCCGCGAAGATTCGCGGCCTCATCGGGAAAAACCCCGAAGCGGCGCTGTTCCTCCACGCCGCCGCGATCATCGACGGCGACGGCCGCGTTCTCGGCGCGCTCACCTGTCCGCTTCCCGCTGAAAACATGCCTGTCTCGAAAGATTTATTGATCGAACGCCTGATCGTTCAGAATTTCGTCGCAATGCCGGCGCCGACCTTCCGCCGCGATGTTTTTCTGGATGCGGGCGGCATGGATGAAAAGCGCTGGTATACGGCGGACTGGGACCTCTATCTGAAGCTCGCCCTGGCGGGGTCGGTTTTCTATTCCGCCGATATTCTCGCCGGTTTTCGCATTCATGGCGGCTCGCTCACCATTTCCGGCAGCCGCTCCATCGATGATTTCCGGTCGCAACACGAAATCGTGCTCGATCGCCATGCTTCCCGGATCCCGACAGAAAGAAGGGAGCGGATTTTGCGGATGGCGCGCGCGTCGATCGCGGTCAATGTGGCGCTGGCGCAAGCCGCGCATGGCGAGCACGCGCGTTTGGTGACGGCCGCGATAGCGATTTTGCGGCTCGGACCCATCGGGGCGTTGCGCTATCTGCGCTTCTCGCGGCTAGTCGAACGCGTCGCGCCCCGCCTGCGGGCGCGCTTCGCGGGGCGGCTATAGAGCCATCGCGCCTCGTCCGCCGAAAGCGCCAGAATAGGGAAGAGATAACTTTCGGGTGCTACCGATTGGACGAATAGGCTTCGTCACGGGAATTGCCGGCTCCTGTTTACCGTCGTCATTGCGAGGAGCGAAGCGACGAAGCAATCCAGAGCAACGGACGCGGCTCTGGAGTGCTTCGTTGCGCTCGCAATGACGGGGAGTGCGAACGTCCCGTGAAAGCCGGCCAATTTTGGCCGGCGCCGGCCGCCAGGGCGGCCGACGTCGCGACGTTGCTCCCGAGCCGGATTTGCGAGGAACGAATGGTTCATCTTCAGGAAGCTTCCATCGCCCGCGCGGAGACCGCTTCCCTCCCGCCAACCCTTCAGCGGTCGCTTATCGGCTGCGCGGCGGTTTTCGCCGGCGCCGTCGGCCTGGCCTTCGCCTCCGCCGCGCTTTTTCCGTTCCGCTCCGACCATTGGCTCACCGAATATTTCTTCCGCGCGCAGGACGCCGCATGGGTGCTCGTGAGCGCCGCCTGCCTGGTCGCCTGCGCCTTTCTTCGGCTCCCGGCGTCTTTGACGACGGCGCTGCCCGGCCCCCGCGTCGCGCGCCTTTCCGCCTTCGCCCTCGCTTGTTTCGTCCTGCTTTGCGGCGCTTTCGGCTCGGGCCTCGTCTTCGACGACTACCCGCTCTCAAGAGACGAGGCGCTCGCCGAGTTCGACGCCCGGATTTTCCAATCCGGCCAGTTGGTCGCCCCGGTAGATCCCGAATGGCGCCCCTTCGCCAGCGCGCTCGCGCCGCGTTTCATGGTTCCGGTCGCCGGCCATGAGGGTTTCCTGTCGGGATATCTGCCGGGCGCCGCCCTGCTGCGCGCGCTCGTCGGCGCGCTGGCGGATTCCCGTCTGTCCGGCGCGGTCCTGACGGCGCTCGCCGTGCTGGCGTCTTTTGGCGTCGCGCGCCGGCTGTGGCCAGGGCGTGACGACGTCGCCATTCTCGTTCCCCTGCTGATCGCGACCTCGTCGCAAACGCTGATCACGTCGATGACGGCCTATGCGATGAGCGCGCATCTGGCGCTCAATCTCGTCTGGCTCTGGCTGTTTCTGCGTGACGACAAATGGGGCCATGCCGGCGCGATGGCGGTCGGCGCGCTCGCCTGCGGCCTGCATCAGCTTGTCTTTCATCCTTTGTTCGTCGCGCCTTTCATCGTCGGCCTATGGTCGCGGGACAGGCGCGCGCTGGCCGCGGCCTATGTCGCCGTCTACGCGTCGATCTGCCTGTTCTGGGCCTTCTACCCGCAACTCGCGCTGCACGCCCATGGCATGGCGCCAGAGGCGGCGAATGGCGCGGGCCTCGGCAATTTCATCGAGCGCGCGACGAACCAGATTTTATATTTCCTGTTCGGCGAGCAAGACGTCGCCACCGTCATGCTGATGAACCTGCTGCGCTTTGTCAGTTGGATGAACCCGCTCTTCCTGCCGCTCGCGGTTCTGGCCTTCCGGCCGATCCGCGACGGCGACGGCGTCGCGCGCGAACTCTTCGCCGGCCTGGCGCTCACCCTCGCCGCGACGACACTGCTCATGGCCTATCAGGGCCATGGCTGGGGCTATCGCTATCTGCATGGCTTCATCGGCAGCATAGCGCTGCTCGCAGCCTTCGGCTGGGTCGAGATCATGACCCGCGCGGGGGAGGCGGAGGAAGCGGCGGCGTGGCGCGCGGTCGTCGTCGCGAGCGCTTTCTCGATTTTCGTCGTTTTCCCTGTTCACGCGATTCAGGCGCACGACTTCGCCGCGCCCTACGCCAAGGCCGGCGCGGCCATCGCCCGCGCGCCGACGGATGTCGTCATCGTTGACAGAATGGAGCTCATTTTCGGCGAGGATCTGGCGCGCAACGATCCCCTGCTCCGCAACCGGCCAAAAGTGCTGGATCTCGTCCGTCTCGACGAAGCGAGTCTTCCTGGCCTGTGCAAGCGCCATAGCGTCTCTCTTTTCGACGCGCCCCAGGGGCGCGCCCTCGGAATCCCGGCCACTATCGAACTTTCGGAATACTGGCTGGCGCGGCGGAAGAAGCTGCTGACCGCGCTGGAGCGTCTCTCCTGCGGCGCACGGCTCGGAGCGGCGCCGTAAACGAACAGGCGGGCTGTTTCGCAGGCTGCTGGCTGTCAAACGACACATGTGGGTCAGTAGAACGCGCGCGGCTCAACTCACGGCGCCACTCTCCCGCGCCAAACGCAATTGCGGAAATAAGGCTTCGGCTTCATAGCGCCACGGTCTTCTATCTGTCCGCCGTCGGCGGTGAGCGTCTGCACGACGAGCCACACGGCGTTCGACGAGACCTTGTCGCAGGACTTGATCTCGCCGAGCGAGTTTATCTGGATCGCCTCGAAAGAAATCCGGTCGTAGGTGTAAGCGACAAGTGTGTAAGTCGCTGCGTGGGAAGGCGCGGCAGAGTAGAACCATGCCAGCTTCCTCCTCCTCCGGCGGCAGAGCCTGCACCTTGACGTCGAAGAGCTCATAGTCGCCGTCCGTGCATTCGCCCTTGCAGGTCGCGCAGCCTCCCGCCGGCGCCCTACTCTTTCCTTCGCCGAACGGAAGCCGTCGGAAAATAATCTATTTCCCGGTGACTTTTCGGATGGGCGAATTCCGGGGGCGCGGCGGCGAGGAGCGCCTCCTCGTCCTTCCAGAAGTCGTTATGCGCGATCTGCCACCCGGCCGCGCCGACGACGGCCAGGACGAGAGAGAGCCAGAGCAGCCGATCGGTGACGGCGAGGCTCGCCTCTCCGATCTCGAACCATCTTCCAGGAGTTTCGTCAGACATTTCGGCAAGGGCGCAATTAATTAACGGGACGGCTTCAACTTGAGAAATAAAGGTAAACAAACATTTGATTTCGCGGCGTCGATGGATGCTCCGTACGGGGCGGCGAGCGGCGCCGGCCCTTTCCGAGGCCGCGCTTTTCGACGAACCGTTGCGCCGCTGCAATAGCGATTTCCGGCGATTGGATTCAACATGGTCCGAAGCCCGGAGAAGACCCATACGGCTCAGGCGCCTTGAATGCGCCGCAGCATTCTGATTTTGCGTAGCTTTCCTTTCGTCCGCGCAGCCCGTGCGAAACGGGCCCCGCCCAGATGTGATTCGGAGGTTTTTCATGCTGCCGCGCAGGCGCTTTGGCGGCGACGCGTCTTTGGCTTTCGCCGCTCTTTTGTCGATGCTTTGCGTTTCCGCGGCTCACGCGGCGGGAGACAAAGTCGCCGTCACGGAAATCGGCTTCGGCGACTCCCACGTCGCGGGCGCCTGCGACGCGGGCGGCCCCGCGAAGCGGCGCGGCCGCTGCGCCGCGACGCCCAGCGCGCCCCCGCGCCTCGAGCGCCCGCTCTTCGCGGTCGTCTCGATCTCGGACCAGACGGTCTCGATCTATAATCATGAAGGGCTCGTCACGCGCTCGGAAGTGTCGACCGGCATGGAGGGTCACGCGACGCCCAAGGGCATTTATTCGATCATCGGGCGCGAACGCATGCACGCGTCCAACATCTATTCGGGCGCGCCCATGCCCTTCATGCAGCGCCTCACCTGGTCGGGCATCGCCATGCATCTCGGCGTCGTTCCCGGCCATCCGGCGTCGCATGGCTGCGTCCGCCTTCCCGCCGACTTCGCGGCGAAGCTCTGGGGCATGACGCGGATTGGCGAGCGCGTCGTCATCGCGCCGCATGACGTCATGCCGACTTCCTTCGAGCACGCTTTGCTGCCGACCCCGAAGATGCAGATCTTCGCGGACGCCGGGGCCGCCGCCGACTCCGCAGCGGCCCCGCAGAGCGCCGCCGTCTCTTCGGCCGAACCGCCAAAGCTCAATCCGCATCAATTTGCGGAGCGGCTCAAAGCCAAGGCCGCCCTTGATCGAAAAGCCGCCGCCAAGGCTGACGCCGAGGCTTTCCTCGCCGTGGACGCGAAGGAGACGGATGCGATTCGGCTCGCGGAGGAATTGCGCGCGGCGGAGACCGCCGATTCAGCGGCTCTCGCCAAAGCGGATGCGTTGGCGAAGGACTTTGAAGCCGCGACGGGCGCGGCGAAAGACGCCGCGGCCGCCGCAAAGTCGAAAGCCGAGGAGGAGCGGGTCACCGCCGCGACGAAGCTCGATGCGGCGAAAAAGGCGTCGGAGGCGAACGCCCGCGAGCTTGCCGACGCCTATAAGCGCTGGACGGGCGCCGCAAAGGCTTTCGAAGACGCCCGCACGGCCGAGCGAGACGCGGAATTTCGCACTGCGCCCGTGTCCGTGCTGATCAGCAAGGCCGACAAGCGCGTCTATGTCAGACAAGGACTGGCGCCCATCTTCGACGCGCCGGCGAATGTGCGCGATCCCAAGACGCCGCTCGGCTCGCACCTTTACATCGCATCGTCGACCGATTTGGACGGCGGGTCGCTCAAATGGTCCGTCATTTCGATCCCGCCGCTACGCGTCGATCAGCCGGGGGAGAAAAAGAGAGCGAAATCGGCGGAGCCCGACAGCGACTTTTTCTCCTCCTATCCGGCGCTCTCCGCGAGTCCAGAGGAAGCGCTCGAACGGGTCGAGATTTCGCAGGAGGTTCGCGACCGTATCGCCGAACGCCTATGGACGGGCGCCTCGATCATTATCTCCGATCAGCCTCTGAGCGGCGAAACGAACAATGTCGGCACCGACCTCGTCGTCCGGCTGCGCTGAATTCGCCGGCGCTGAGAGAAGCTGATCTCTCAGCGCCGCGAAAGCGCATAGATGAACGCGCCGAGAAAGATCGCAAAGATCGCGAGGCTCGGCCAGTCATAGCGCGGCGCGCCCGCGGGCTTATCGCGCGCGGCGTTTTCGCCGTCGCCCTCGCCTTCCGCTCTCATCCGTCACCCCTCCGCCGGTTTTGAACGATCTATCGCAGGCTGAGGCGAGTTGGCGAGCCCCATTCAGAAATGACCTCCGAGAGTCGCGCCGCGCGACTCGACGGCTGAAACTTGCTAAACTGAGCAGGAGGGGCGTCATCTTGTGTTGGAGGCGACCATGCTTCGTAAAATCGTAATGGCCGGGACGCTGGTTTCCGTGCTGGCCTTGCCTGCCGAGGCCCTCGCATGGGGGCATGGTTTTGGCGGAGGTTTTGGCGGCGGCCATTTGGGCGGCGGCTTTGGACATGGCGGCTGGGGCGGCGGCGGCTGGGGCGGTCACGGCGGTTGGGGTGGCGGCGGCTGGGGCGGTCATGGCGGCTGGAGTGGCGGCGGATGGGGCGGTCACGGCGGCTGGGGTGGTGGCGGCTGGGGCGGCGGATGGCGACGCGCCGGCTATTGGGGCGGCCCGAGATTGGGATATGGCGGATGGGGCTACCGCTCATATTATCGTCCCGTCGGCTATGGCGGCTATGGCGGCTGCTATCGGCTTCGGCCCGTTTGGACCGGATGGGGTTGGGCGCAGACCTGGGTGAATGTCTGCGGCTACAATGGATGGGGCGGCTATGGCGGATGGGGCTGGTAAGCTGACCTGATACGCGGCGCGCCCCCGTTATAAAAACCGGGGCGCGCTTCTTGGACTGTTATTTCGCGCCCTTGGCTCGGACGACGTCCGCCAGCCACGGCGATTGTGTCATTGCTGCGAAGCGGGCGCCGGTTCACATCAATAAATTGCTCTCTCAACAGGGCTGACGCTTACGGCGTCGACGCCGGCGGCGTTCGCCATGTTTCGAGACAACTTCTTGCCAAGCGTTAAGGGATTGTTAAAGATAGACTCGATTTCCGGCGCATCCGTCGAGAGTAGCCCATGTTCAAGCGTTTCATGCCCCTTGCGGCCGCAGCCGGATTGGCCTGCGTCTCCACCGCCGCCTTCGCCTATATGGCGGCCATGCCCCTCCCCATTCCCGCGGCCTTCGAACGGCCGATGAGCCCCGCCGCCGCCTGCGCGGCTGAAGCCCAGGAACAGTTCCTCTCTGGCCCCGCCTATGACAGTTTCATGGCGCGATGCACGCGGGCCGGCGTCGCGGAGCTGTGCGACCGCGCGGCCTCCGCGCGCAAGCTCACCGGGAAGAAACGGGCGGCCTATACGCGCGAATGCGCCGTGCAGGTCGAGCAGGCCCAAAATTAGAGCGCGTTGCGAAAAAGCAGGAACCGGTTTTTTCGCGGCGAACGCGCTCTAAACCATGAAAAACGATCAGTTTGCCTGCGTCTAGGCGAGTCCGCCTAAACGCAGCGTGATCCAGCGGCTTGTTGGCCCGGGACATGCTTTTCGCCTTCCCTGACAGAAATCATTGTCGGGAAGGAAACGCAAAATGTCGGAGACCGAGGCGCCGAAGGGTTATTTCATCGATTGGGACGGAAAGCTGCGGCCGATCGACAATCCCGGAAAGGGTCTTCGCTGCGAGGTGGATTTCAAGGCCAAATATGTGATGGTCTTCAACAAATATGGCGGCCTCGACCACGAATCGACCTGGTACCCGAATGAGGCGGCGGTCGAAAAGGCGGGCATCAAGGTCGCTTACGCCAATTTGGAGGAGCAGATCAAAATCTCGTCAATCGACTGACCTTTTTCCTTCGAGACGCGCGGTCGCGACTTCATTGTTCTCACAGAACGGATAATTGTCGCCGACGCGCCACGAAAATTCCTGCGCCGCCGGCTGAGGCTGGCAGGCTGCCCACAATATCGTCAAATACGCTACAGCCTTATAAAAACAAAGAATCTTACCTTCCATTATTGCCGACCTCCGAAAAAATTTCGTGTTTTCATTGGATAAAAGTCAACACCAAGACGCCCTCCACGGCAAGGCTGAAGCCCACCGATTTCGAAGGGAAGCTTAACCAATTCTAAGCGATGAGAATTAAGTGTGTGTGGGGGCGAACTTATAAAAAAGCCCGCCCTCCCCTGCTCCCGGTTGGGGAGAGGGAAGGACGGGCTCTGATGCGCGGGCTCAGGCTTTCGCGGCGTCGGTCAGCGCGCCAAGGACAGCCTGCATGGCTTCCCGATTTCCGAGCTCCTCATAGGCGTAACCGCATTCGAGCATCGCCTTCCGGGTGGCGTCGCGCATCTTGGAAAGATTGCGACGCGCCATCGTCGGGAACATGTGATGCTCGATCTGGCTGTTGAGGCCGCCCGTCAACCAGTCGAAAAACAGGGAACTCGGCGTATTGCGGGTCGAACGCGCCTGACGGTCGTAGAAGCCTTTCGCCTCAGTCGCGTCGTAAATTTCCATGCCCGTGTGATTGAGAACGAAAACGAAGGCGAGGATGAAGCCGCCGAGGAGCTGCGTCGCGGCGAACCAGAGCCAGCCGGTCCAGACCGGACCCGGCGTGAGAAAACCGGCGAGCGTCAGGCCGATGACCCAATGGGCGACGCAGAGCGCGCCTTCGAGGGACTTGTTGACGCGGAAAGCCGTCTCGATGCTCTGCCAGCTCCAGTTGAAGCGCGCCATGGAGAGCAGCGGAAAGAAAAGCAGCACCTGGAGACGACGCATGGTCAGGAACAGTTTCGCCTTCCAGGGAGAGGTCGCCGCAAGCTCGTTATATTCGACGAGCGACTTGTCCCAGACGATCCAGGGGACGGAGTCGATGTCGCCGTCAATCGGCGTGAGGATCCCGTCTTCGCTCTTTTTGCACGCATTCGGAAAGGCGTGATGCAGCTCGTGCTTCTCGACCCACCAATGCGAGCCGAAGCCCTGCAGAAGCGCCACGGCGCGCAGCATGAAGCGGGGCTTGGCGTCGTCGCGCGGGCCCCATTGGTTATGCGCGAGATCATGGCCGAGATAGGCCGTGCGGGGATAATGAAGGCCCAGGACGACGAAGCCGACAAAAGCGGCGAAGCCTCCCTGAGACAGAAGATAGAACGCCAGCGCCGGAACCCCGACGAGCTCCGCGCAGCGGAACGCCTGCTCCCAGAGCGGCACGTTGAAATAGCCCTTTTCGCGCGCTTCGGTTTTCAAAGTCGCCATGCGCTGCGCCAGCGCTCTCGCGTCCGGAGCGCCCGCCTCGCGAGCCCCGGCCGTCAGTTCCATCGTGTCGCTCACCTTGTTCCCCGCAGCGCCTGTTTGGCTTGTTGTCGTTCTACCGCAGGGTTCCATTCGTCTATAGCAGAGCTCTTGTCAAACGCTTTCGTTAAGAAGTGATTTTTCGTCGCAGGTCAGCTGGCTAATCCTTGCTGAGTCCAACTTATAACTGCTCCAAAACTGATTTTTTTGTGCAAAGCAGCAACGACTGCTCCGCTTTTCTACTTGCGACTGACGTCTTGCTTCCCGCGCCCTCTCTCCAGATGGAAAGTTGCACGAGTCGGCGCGCCTGCGGCCGCCCCGCGCCGCACAATTGCGCCGCGCGCAAAAGGGCCATAGAGATGTGGTCGAGGTTCGGCGGCGCCGGATTTTTGGAGCTTGCGATGACGCGCCTGATTGCGTTGGCTTTGATCTCGACGCCCGCCGCAATGTTGTTCTTCGGCCCCTCCGCGCGCGCGCAGATCAGCATAAAGCCCGAGGCGCTGACCCATTACTCCTATTGCGTCAGCGCCGCGAAGGACCGCAACGCCGTTTTCCTCCTCGACCGCGGAACGATGTATCGCTGCGGCGACGATATCGCCGTCTCCTATTTCAATTATCTCGGCCGGCAAAAGGTCCCCGAGAAACGCGTCGTCGAAACGGAAGGCGTCTTTATCTACCGTATGATCGCGGGCGTCGGGAAATGCTGGAACAAGATCGAGGACGCTTACGGCAATCCGACCTCGACTTACGGATGTGACATTTATATCGAACTTTGAGCCGCGCCCGGAAAGGCGCTTCTTCTCTGAGAATCCGCGCAAAGACGGGGAACGCAATGCTTCACACGGGTTTGGAACGCTCCACAAATTCATGGTCGGCGCGTCATGCGCGCTTTGCGCGCGCGCGTGGCGGGCGCGCCGGCTTCACGCTGGTCGAAATGCTGGTCGTTCTCGCCATTATCGGATCGATCGTCGGTCTCGTCGGGCCGCGCGTGTTGAATTACCTCTCGGAATCGAAGGTCAAGACGGCTCAGATTCAGATGGAGAACCTCGCCAGCGCGCTCGATCTCTTCTATCTCGACGCCGGCCGCTATCCGTCGAGTGAGGAAGGCCTCGCCGCGCTCGTGCAGCGCCCGGCCGGCGTCTCGTCCTGGAGCGGCCCCTATCTGAAATCGGCGGGCCTTCCCAAGGACCCCTGGGGACATCCCTATCTTTATCGGGCGCCCGGACAGACCGGGCCCTATGACATCGGCTCCCTCGGGCCGGAAGGCCGGGAAGGCGGCGCGGGCGCGCTTTCCCGCAGCACACAGGCGAAGTGACCGCGGCCGGAAGGCCCGCCGCCCCGCGCGTGAAAAAGAAGCGCGCGGGGTTCGCTCTTCTCGCCGTCGTCTGGGGCACGGGCCTCGTCGCCATTCTCGTCGTCGCCTTCATGACGAACGGCCGGCTGCGCCTGCAAACCGCCCACAATATTGCGAGCGCGACGGAAGCGGGCTTCATCGCCGAGAGCGCGATCAATCTCGCAACCCTCGCTTTGCTGGCGAAGAAAGACGCCGTCTCCGCGCAAACGGGGGATGTGGAGGTTTATGACGGCGCGCCGCGCTTCTGCGTTCTCGATCGCGCCGCCGTCGCCCTTTCCGTGGAGGAGGAAGGCGGAAAAATCGACATCAACGCCGCGCCGCCCGAACTTTTGCAAACAGTGTTGCTGGGGCTCGGACTGGATGAGCGCGCCGCGCAGCAGACGGCGAAAGCCATCGTCGCCTTTCGGACGGCGCCCGCAGGAATTAGGCAAATTCGCGCGACGATAAGTTCCGACAAGCCGATCGAACCCAAAGAGGGCCTGTTCGAAACCGTGCTGGAGCTCGATCAGGTCAGCGGCGTGAGCCCGGCTTTGTTTCGCGACCTGATCCCCTTCGTCACAGTCAGCTCCAAAAGTCCGGGCGTCGACGCGCGCACGGCGCCGCCCGCGCTCTTCGCGGCGCTCGCAGGCTATCCGTTACAGCAGGTGCGCGCCCTGATCGCGGCGCCCTATCCCAACGGACTCAACCGCAACGATCCGCGCTTCCCCGCCAATTTCAAACAGCCCACGGAGCACGGCGCCTATCTCATTCATGCGGAGGCCGTGCTCGCGACGGGGCAGACGGTCGCGAAGGACGCGCTCCTCGATCTGCGGCCAGCGAGCAACAAACCGTTTGCGTTCAAGGAAATTCGACGCGGCCAATCCCGCTACGTCGACCATCTGCGAAACATCATCGCCGCGAATGGAGCCGGCGTCCCCGATTGCTGAAGCGATCAGCGCGTGTCGCGATCGGCGCGCCACGGGCTCTTCGACCAGGGATCGAACAGTGTGCGCCGCGCCGATTGCTCGATGTCGTGCGGACGGCCGACGGCGCGCGTCGAAATGTCGAGCAGCTTGCGCTTATATTCCTCGGTGATCTCCCGTCCCTCGCTCAACGAGCGCACGACATGCGGCGTGATCATGATCACAAGTTCGCTCTTGTCGATCACGTCGTTCTTGTCCTTAAACACATTGCCGAAGATCGGCACGTCGCCGGCGACCGGAACCTGCGCGGCGACGCGGCCCGTCTGGTCCTTCACGAGTCCGCCGAGCATCAGCGATTCATTGTCGTTAACGACGACCTGCGTTTTCACGCGGCGCTGCTGGATGGTGGGCGTGGTGCTGCCGACCGGCGTATTGGGATCGACGTTGGAGACTTCCTGTTCGAGCTCCAGCATCACGCGGCCGCTTTCGCTGATATGCGGCGTGATTTTCAGAATGACGCCCGTATTGGTGTAATTCACGGAATTGAACGTATTGCCGATCGCCGAAACGCTGGTGAGCGTCTGCACCGGGATCTGATCGCCGACCTGCAGCATGGCCTCGCGATTGTCGAGAACGGTCAATGACGGCGTGGAGATGATGTTGACGTCGGTGATGGCGTTGAGCGCGTTCAGCGTCACCTGCTGATTGAGCGAATTGAAGGCGTAGGCGAAACCGGGGAAGACCGCGCCGACCGGCGCGCCCAGCAGATTTTGCGGACCGATCTTGTTGTTGGCGACCGGCGTCTGCGTCTGGCCGCTCGAGAAACCGAACAGATTGGAATGGTTCTGCATGAACCATCGCACGCCGAAGCGCAGTGAATCGTTCAGCCGCACCTCAGCGATCGTGGCTTCGAGGAAGATCTGGTTCGGCAGAACGTCGAGGCCCTCTATCACCTGACGAATTCGGCGATAATCCTCCGGCGTCGCCATGACGATGAGCGCGTTTTTCGCGTCGTCGACGCCGATTTTGTAACGGTCGTTGTCGAGGCTGACCGCAGGCGTCGGTCCGCCGTTCGGGCCGCCCGGCGAGCCGCCGGGGACGCTGAGCCCGCTGACGCCGCTCGGCCCTCCCCCTCCAAAGCCGCCGCCGCCGCTGCCGCCAAGTCCGCCGCCCGTCCCGAGGCCCCCGCCGGACGTTCCAAGGCCGCCGCTCGATCCAAGGCCGCCGCTTGATCCCAGACCGCCGCCCGTTCCCATGCCGCCGCCGGATGCGCCCGTCGGCCCCGCAGCCGAGAGCGCGCCGAGCGGGCTCGTCGACGCCTGGCCGCCGCCCATGGCGCCCAAGCCGCCGGACGACATCGACGACTGGCCGAAACGCGGCGACGTGCTGGCGTCGGCCTGCCCCCTCGCGCCGAAAATGGAGGTCAGGACGATCATCAGTTCCTTGGCCGGACGATTCTGCACCCGGTAGGTGAAGAACTGCTTCTCCGTATGCTCGGCGCGCGCATCGAGCTTGTCGATCCAGGCGCGGGCGCGGGCGATATATTGGGCTTGCGACGAAATGACCAGGATCGCCGAGAGGCGCTTATTGCCAATGAAGCGGATCATGCCGCCCATCGGTCCTTCCTTCTCGGAGCCGAACACGTTTTTCAGGTCGTCGGCGAGCATATCGGCGTCGCCGCTGCGCACCGGCACCAGCGCGAAGGACATGCCCTTCATCGTGTCGATGTCAAACATCGAGATCGCGTCCTGCAACGTCGCAATGTCCTGAGGCGTGCCGGAAAGCGTGAGCGTGTTGCGCGCGTCGTCGGCGCGCACGATGCTGCCGCGCGCCGCGATCGGCTCGAGCACGCGCTTCATCTCGGAGGCGGAAACATAGCGCAACTGCACGACGCGCGCGCCTTCCCCGAGCGGGCTCGACTCGGCCGAGACCGGATCGCTCGATATGACCTCTCCCGAAATCGCCGCCTGTTCCGTTGGAACGATCTTGTAGATGCCGCCCGATTTGACCACCGAGGCGCCAGAGACGCGCAGGGCGGACTGGAAGAGATCGAGCGCGACGCTTTTACGCACCGGATTTGCGGTGTGGACCGTCACCTTGCCGTCAAGCTTGGGATCGACGATGAAATCCGCGCCCATAATGTCGCCGATGACGATCTTGGCCGCCTGGGGGATCGGCAGATTGACGAGATTGAGGGTGACGCCGTCTTCCCCGGCGGGATCGGACGAGGCCGGGCGCCCGCGGCTCGAGCCGATGAACTTGCCGGTCCCCGTCGCGACGATGGCGCGCCCCGTGGGGGTGCGCGGCCGCAAAAGACCCTCGGATTGCGTCCCGCCGCCATAACCGCGCGCGCCGCGCGAGATAGGCTCCACATTCCACTCCGCGACGGGCGGGCCGCCGCCGGCTGTCGGAGTCTCACACCCCGCGACGCCCACGACCGCTAAAGCCAGGACAGATGCTCTTAGCAGACGATACAAATCAACAGCCTGTGGTTCGACGGCGGCGTTTGAAGTTCATCCGCCTTAACACGATTGCTGGAGCTTCGCCACGCTGCGGCGACCGGCCAAGCTTCCACACGAGAAGCAAAACTGAAACATTCCAACGACTCGATGACGGTACCTCGTTCTGTGGAAGATTCAAATTTAGAAAGGAATGTCCGAAACGCGGCAATATCGCGGCGGAAGCCGCCCGGGGAACGCCAGAAAGAGATGCGCGAAAGACCTGAGAAAACGCACAGACAGCCGATTTTCGCGTCGCCGGCGTGCGGCCGCCGCCGCCGCGCCCTGGCGCCGCTCGCCCGCCGCATTCTTCTTGCGCGCGACGAGGGCCGCCCCTTTGCGCCCGCCGCCTGGGCGGCGCTTCTGTCGCTCGCCGCGCTCCTTGCGGAGGAGCCGGGTTTTATCGTCTGGCCGAGCCTCCTGCTCTTTGGCGGACTCTGCCTCATCTCCCTGTTCGACGCGCGCTACTTCGTCATTCCCGACGGCCCCTTGCTGGCTCTCGCCCTGTGCGGCGGCGCCGTCGCGCTTGCAAACGCCCCACATGAAGCCGCACTGAAGCTCGCGGCGGGGGCGGCCGGCTACGCCGCGTTTCGGTCTGTCGCCTTCATCTACGCCCGTTTGCGGGGCGAAGCCGGCGTCGGCGAGGGCGACGCCAAGCTTTACGGCCTTGCCGGACTTTGGCTTGGTTTTTCCGGCCTGCCGGGCGCGCTCGTCTACGGCGTGCTCTCCGCGCTCCTTTCGTCGGTCATCGCGATGCGCCAGGGAACGCTGGAGAGCGTCCGCCAGCCGATCCCTTTCGGACCGCATCTCGCACTCGGCCTCTGGCTGATCTGGGTCTTCGGGCCGCTGGAGGCCGGATAGAAACGCGTCATCGCTGCCGTATCGCCACGGTGGCCTCCGCCTCGACCAACCGCCCGAGCCGGTTCGCGCCGATGCGGATCCGGACAAGCTCGGGCAAACCGCCTCGGCTCGCCCAGGCCGCGCTCCACGCCGGCGGCTGCGGCTGTTGTCCGAAACCGGGCTGCGCCTGCTGCGCGCCGAAATAGGAAAGCTCGAAAAAGGCCACGTCCTTCAATATCGCGGTTCGCTTCATCGCGCCGCGGCCGATGACGAGGCCCTCGCGCGGACGATACGGTTTCGTCCAGACGGCGAGTTCGGAGCCGTCAGCGCCGGCGTCGACGCCGATCTCCGTGACGATGAGCCCGCCCCATTGGGCCCCGCCCTCGCTCAGCGCCACAAAGCTCGCGGCGTTGGCGGAACCCGCAAAGGGCGGCGGCGGCCCCTCGGCGGTGAATTGCTGCTGCATCTGCTCGGTCGCGACAGGATAGCCGCGGCTGATCAGACCCGCCGCGGCGCGAATGGCTCCTTCGACGTCATCAAGCGCGTCGCTGGCGCGCGTCGTGTCCCAGGCGCGCGTCCCGAGGCGTATCCCGCCCATGATCGCGACTGTGATCAGCGACAGGATGCTGATCGCCAAAAGGAGCTCCAAGAGCGTGAAGCCGTCGCGCGACCGCTGCGTCATTGACCGAAGAGCCGCTGTTCGAGGGCTTTGATCTTGAAAGCGGAGAGCGTGAAGGTCTCGCCGTAGCCCGAAGGCTTTCTTATTTCGAGGCGGGCGTGGAAGCTGATCGCGATCGGCTTGCCGCCCGCCGCCCCGGCGATGGTTTTTCCCGGCGTCACGTCAAGAAACCAGTAAAGCCCGTCCGGGTAGCGGCCGCTCGTCTGTCCGAGGGGCGGCGGCGCGTCGACCCCCAGCGCTTCGAGGTGGGACGCGCCCTGCCGCGACGCGCGGAACAGGAAATCCGCGCGCGACTCATTGCGCGCGCCGCCGCTCACGCCGTTGAGCAATTGAGTCAGCGTCATCGCCAAAATCGCAAAGGCGGCGAGCGACTCGACGAGCGAGAACCCTCGCCGCGACGTCAGGCGAGCGCGCATGACGCCTCGCCCGTCAGCCAGTTCACGGCGATCGTCGCGCGCGCTTCCAGGAGTTGCAGCGTCATGTCGCCGCCGGTGGACGTGCCGTCCGGAAAGAAAGTGATCGCGCCGCTGCGCTCCGAGAGCTGCTGCGTGCTGGCGACGTCGAGCGTCAAGGCGGCGTCGGCGGGGAATTGGCCGACGCCGCCGACGGGCGACGCGTAGCTCTTGTTGAAAAGATCGACGATCACCGCCGCCTCGCCATTCGTCGCGATGGCGCGCGAGCGCGTCGCTCGCAACGTCGCGCAAAAAGAACGCGCCGAGCTTTCGAGCCGCAATCGCGCCGATGGCGGCCGCAAGAGCTGCGACGACATGCCCGCCGCCAACGCGATCAGCGCCAGCACGACGAGCGACTCCAGCATCGTGAAGCCGGCTCGTCGACGCGAGGTAATGCGAACGCGCCGCATCACTTCACCGCGAGATCGTTGATGCTCAGCACCGCATCCATCACCGTCATGATGAGACCGCCGACCACCGCGGCGATGAAGATGGTGAGCGCCGGCGTCAGCAGTCCCATCGCCCGCTCGATGGAGCGCTGCGTCTGCCGCTCGAACATGACCGCGACGCGCAGCAGCATGTCGCCAAGTTGCGCGGTCTCCTCGCCGATGGTGATCATCTGCGTCGCGACCGGGGGAATGTAAGGCACGCGGCCAATGGCGCCGCTGAGACTCGCGCCGCCGCGCACCGCCTCGATGACGCCGCCGAGCGCGTCATTGAGAAAATGATTTGTGACGGCGATCCGCGCGCTCTCCAATCCCTGCAGCAGCGGCACGCCCGCATTCAACATGGATCCCAGCGTGCGCGAGAAACGCGCCGTGGCGAATTGCGCCAGCATCGGACCGACGACGGGGATGCGCAAATAGAAGCGGGCGATGGCGATCTGCCAGGCTGGGCGCGTCTGCGCCATTTTGTAGGCCATGATCGCGGCGCCGAAAATCCCCGCGAGGACGAGGCCGATCGTTCCGGCATTGGCTTGAATATCGAGAATGAACTGAAGTCCAGACGGCATCTCCTTGCCGTTGTCGGCGAAGATCGGCGCGACGCTCGGCACCAGCGTGCCGAGCACGACCCCTGTAGAGATAATGGCGAGAGTGATGAGCAGCGCCGGATAGATGAGCGCGCTCTGAATGCGCGCGTGCAGTTCGAGACGGCGCTCCAGCATGTCGGCGATATCGTTCAGCGAGTCGCCCACCTTGCCGACCGTCTCGCCCTCGCGCACGACATTGACGAATTCCGGGCCGAAAATGTCCGGACGCCGCGTCAGCGCATCGGACAAAGACGCGCCGTCCACGATGCGGGCGAGGATTTCCTGCGCGAGGTCGCGCAAAGCGGGCGTGGCGCCTTGCGCGGCGAGGATGCGCAGGCTCTGGTCGAGCGGGACGTCCGCCTGCTCCAGCGTCGCGAATTCGCGCGTGAAGGAAGCGATCTGGGCGGCGTTCAGGCCGCGCTTGCCGAAGGAGAATTGCAGGCGCCCCGCCCCAGCCGGCTTCGTTTCGCGGGTTTCGAAAGGCGTGAGGCCGCGGCGAAAGAGCGCGTCTTCAGCCTCCTCGCTCGTCCGCGCCTCGATCTCGCCTTCGAGGAGGTCGCCGGAGCCGCTATAGGCGCGATATTTGAAGGTCGGCATCGTCCTATTCCACTCGCGTGACGCGTGCGACTTCCTCGATCGTCGTCTCGCCCCGCCAGGCCTTGCCCATGCCGCAGTGATACATTGTCGTCATGCCGTTTTCACGCGCCGCCGCCTCCAATTGCGCATCCGGCGCGCTTTCGCAGACGAGGCGTTGCATGCGCTCGTTCATGATGAGCAGTTCAGCGATGGTGGAGCGGCCCGAATAGCCGAGATTGCGGCAATGGGCGCAGCCCTTCGGCGATAAGAGCTTATCGGACCCTTTGGCGAAATCTTCACTTGTAAATTGCGCGCGGACCTGTGCGCGCGTCTCCAGCGGCGCCGCGCAATGCTGGCAGAGACGCCGCACGAGACGCTGCGCGAGCACCGCCTTCACCGTCGAGGCGATGAGATAATTCTCGACGCCCATATCGATGAGGCGCGTGATGGACGCGGCGGCGCTGTTGGTGTGCAGCGTCGAGAAGACGAGATGGCCCGTGAGCGAGGCCTGGATAGCGATCTTCGCCGTCTCCGCGTCGCGAATTTCGCCGATCATGATGATGTCGGGGTCCTGGCGCAAAATGGCGCGCAAAGTATTGGGGAAATCGAGCCCGATCGCGGGCTGCACCTGCACCTGATTGACGCCCGCAAGCTGATATTCGATCGGGTCTTCCACGGTGAAGACCTTGACGTCTGGCGTCGTCAGCTCCTTCAGCGCCGTATAGAGCGTCGTCGTCTTGCCGCTGCCGGTCGGACCCGTGACGAGCACGATGCCGTTGGGATTGCGCATGACATGCCGCAATTGCGCGGTCGTCTTCGACTCGAAGCCGAGCTTGTCGAAATCGAGCGCGATCTGGCTGCGGTCGAGAATGCGCAGCACGATGCTCTCGCCATGCGCCGTCGGCAGCGTCGAGACGCGGAAGTCGATGTCGACGCCGCGGATGGCGAGCTTGATGCGCCCATCCTGCGGCAGGCGGCGCTCGGCGATGTCGAGACGCGCCATGATCTTGATGCGCGAGGCGATGGCCGCCTTCAGGCCGGGCGGCAAGACTTCCGCCGTGCGCAAGGCGCCGTCGATGCGATAGCGGACCTGCACGCCCTCGAGCGACGGTTCGATATGAATGTCCGAGGCCCGCGACTCGATCGCGTCGGCCACGATCTGATTGACGCGCCGCACGACAGGCGCCTCATTTGCAATGTCGCGCAGCCGCTGGAGATCGAATTCGCTGGCGTCATTGGCGCGCGCGTCATTCTCGACCAGCGAAACGCCGTCCTGCCGCGCGCCGTAAAGAGACGACCAGGCCTTCTCGAACTGCGCGGGCGTCGCGAGCCGCAACTCAATCTGGTAGCCCGTCGAATATGCGAGCGCCTGAACCGGCTCGAGGTCGAGCGGATCCGTCACGCCCAATCTCAGACGTCCCCCCTCGACGGCAAGCGGCAGCAGCCGGTTCGCGTGTATGAATTTCTCAGGAATTTCGCCCCGGAGCGGCGGCTCCATCGGCACGTCGCCCGGTTCGAGTTGTGGAATTTCCAGAAACTTGCCGAGATGTGCGCAAAGATCGGCCTCGGAGACGAGGCCGAGCTTGGTGAGCACATGGTCGAAGCGTTCGCCGCTCTGCGCCGCGGCTCTCTGCGAGCGCTGCAATGCAAGCTCGTCGATCGCCTTCTCGCTCAAGAGAAACGCGCCGAAGGCCTCGGCGAAAGCGGGGCTGTTGGCGTCCGGCCAGGCGGCGGCGCCGGGCTCGGCGGCGATACCGGAGATTTCGGTCTGCGCCTCCATTATAGCCCCTTCGATCGCTCGAGCCGCCGTCCAAAAACCGGAGCTTGACGCCGGAATGACACAATCAGTCATGTATCATTAGCCCAATCCTCTTTCGAGCGATTCTTATCGATGTCAAGCATTCACGCATCCGCTGCGGAGCGGCGCGCGCGCCCGAGCGTATTTCGCTCTTTGGCGATCTGTCTGCTATGGCTTTCGCCCATCGGCTTTTCGCCCATGGGCGGCGTATTCGCGTCCCCGGCGGCCGCGCCTGGAAAGACCTATTTCTTCGCGACCCGAGACGCTTGCATGGTCTCGGGCGCGTTCAGCGCGCGCGAATGCGCCGCCGCCTTCGCCAACGCCCGCCTGCAACTGCGCGACAGCGCGCCGCGCTTCGCGTCCGGCGGCGAATGCCGCCTCAAATTCCGCCTTTGCGAGGTCATCCGCGTGGAGCCGCCCGATGACGCCGCGATGGCCTATGCGCCCACTGACGAAGCCGTCGTCTTCTCGCCGATGGCGCTGGGCGTCGAAATGATCGCCTCCGCGAAGGGCGTCGAAGCGGCGCCCACGCTCGCGATCGACACGAGAGCGCGGCTCTTTCCCTATTATCCCGTCGCGCGCGCCTATGAGGCGCGCCGCGAGGAAGCCTCGCAGCCGGGCGCGGCGAAGGACAATCCGGCCATCCTGCCGCCGGACCGCTTCGAGCCCTTCTCGAAGCGCAAAGTGGTTGGAAGCGTGATGACTTTCACCGCGTCGGCGCTGGGCGCCATCGAGAACGCGACGGCCAACGCCGACCCCGGCGAGACGCCGGAGCAGCGGCGCGCGCGCCTGAAAGCGGCGCCCTTCATCCAGTAGCCGCGCCGTCGCATTGCCAGCGCACAGGCTGGCGGCTATGGTCCGACCGGCTTTCGTCCGCGGCGCGCAATTCGCGCCTCTCCTCACATTTTCGAACGGGGTCGCCTGTCCTTGTCGAGCGAGTTCTGGACGCGGGATGTGATCGAAGGCTCGCTGAAAACGGCGACAGAGCGGTTCGCCGTCTGGTATCGGCGCGAGTTTTTCAGTCTCTTCTCCTCAAAGACCGTGGCCTGGCTGACCGATCGCGGCGACCGTCAATTGATCCTGCGCGCCGGAGAGCGGGAGTTGCGATGCGTCAACGGACAGGGCGCGCCGCAATGGAGCCTCTCCGCCGACGAGATCGCGGCGTCGTCATTGGACGAGGCGTTGGCGCGCAGAGGAGTCGCTCGCCACGCCGCGAAAGTCGGGCTCGACATCGACGGCGCGGCTTTTTTCGTGCGTCGCTTCGACATCCCGGCGGTCGCGCTCAACAATCTGCCGAAACTCCTCGCCGCCGACATTGAACGCAAGACGCCGTTTCGACTGGCGGACGTCGTCTATGGCCATACCTCGTCCAAACATCCCGCTTCTCCGGACAAGCTGCGCGTCAGCCTGTGGATCTTGCGCCGCGACTATATTGACGGCGCGATCGCCAACGCCGGCGTCGACGTCTCGGACATCTCCTTCATCCGGCCGATCAATTTGCGCGCCGCCGCGGAGGAAGCGCCCCTCATCGCGCTCGAAGGCGCCGCTGAGACCTCTTACAAATTTCGAAACCTCGCGCTCGGCCTTTGCGCGGCGACGGCGGTTTTCGGCGCGATTGGAGTCGGCGCGACGCTTTGGCGGCAATCCGCCTTGAACGAGGAGCTGGACGCGAAAATACAGGAGGCGTCCGCCCGCGCCGCGCGCGTGCGTCAGATCGTGGATCGCGCATCCTCTGAAAGCCGTTTGCTTTCGGTGCTGCGCAATGCGCGCCGGAACGCCCCGCAATTCGCGGATCTTTGGGAGGAGACGGCCCGCATTCTGCCCGACGGCGCCTTTGTGACGGATTTTCGCCTCAGCGAGCCCAAGGCCAATGAAAAGACCCTCGACATTATCGGCTTTGCGGATTCGGCCGTCGGCCTCCCGGCCCTGTTCAACAAATCGCCGCTCTTCGCCGATGCGGGGCTGACGGCGCCCATTACGCCGGACCCTCGCGAAAAACGCGAAGGCTTCTCGCTGCAGGCGAAGCTCGAACAAAAGAAACCGGCGGACGCGAAATGAGCTGGAAGCGCTTCATAGCTGGGCGTGCCGGACGACGGGCGATCTTCATCGGCGTCAATCTCGTCGCGTTCGCGCTCGTCTACCTCGTCTTCATCGAGCCGGCGCGGCGGATGATCGCCGGCGGCGCGGAGGCCATCGCGCAACGCCGCCAAACGCTCGCGCGCTACGAAGCCGTGGCCGCGCATGAGCAGCAAATCCAGGATTATGCGCGCCAGGTTGCCGAGACCAATGCGCGCGGCGAATTGCTCGACGGCGACAGCGAGGGCGTCATCAACGCCAATCTCCAGGCGCGGCTGAAATCCATCGCGGAAGGCGCCCAGGTCACTGTCCGGTCGATTCAGATGCTGCCGGAGAAATCGTTTCAAGGCGTCACGCTGGTCGGCGCGCGGCTGGACGTCTCGGGGGCGTATGAGAATATCCATGCTTTGGCGCGGGCGCTCGAAGGCGCGCCTCCGCTGATGATCATCACCGCCGCTAGCCTGCGCGGCCAATCGATGTTCTGGGGCGCGCCGATCGCGCAGGGCGATCCCGAAATCGAGGCGCAATTCGACGTGTTCGGCGGCGCGCCGCAGAAGGGGCGGCAATGAACCGCTTCGACTTCAAGCCGCAATTTGCCAAGGTTTCGGGCCG
Organism: Methylocystis parvus OBBP; assembly: GCF_027571405.1. Taxonomy (GTDB): domain Bacteria; phylum Pseudomonadota; class Alphaproteobacteria; order Rhizobiales; family Beijerinckiaceae; genus Methylocystis; species Methylocystis parva. Next base: position 4,014,201 of record NZ_CP092968.1, on the reverse strand, counting down.
CGTCGGCGACATGGCGCGCGATTTTGCGGCGCCTTTGCAGGCGGCGCATCTCTCGCCGCTCTCGGGCATGATCCTGGCGTTTCTGGGGGCCACCGCAATCGGTTCGGCCGCATTCGCCGCCTATGCTCTTCTGGGTCCCGCAAGCGTCGACGATAGCGCCGCCGTCCCGGACTGGACGCCGCCGACCCTCGCCGTGGTCGATCTCGATCCGCCGAAACCGCCGTCGGCGGACGTCGAAACGCTGTCACGGCCCATTTTCACGAAAGGCAGGCGGCCGTCGCAGAAAGCGGCCAAGACAGCGATTTCCGACGCAGGGCCGCTCACCACCGCGCCGACCGGCCTCGCCGTCGCCGCCATCGTCAAGAACAGGAAGGCGAGCCAGGCGTTCGTCGTTTCGCTGGAGACGCCGGAGGGAGCCTGGAAGAAAATTGGCGACACGATCGACGCCTGGACGATCTCCGCGATCGAGGTCGCGGAGATCACGCTGAAGAATGGCGGCCAGACGACGAAGGTGAAGCTTTATCCCGACCCGCAGGCGCAGCCGGCCCCTGACGCTTTCCCGCCGCAGCAACCGCCGCCAATACCGGTTCCCCCACCCGTCGTTCTCAAGCCGGATTGAGCGGATCCGCTCGCGCTACGGGCGTCAGCGATTTTGAAAACGGCCCTTCAGATCGACGCCATAGCCCCCTTGCGGCGACGGCTTTTCGGTCAACCCCTCGCTCGACGTGCTCGTCGACTCCTTTTCGGAGGGCGACAAAGGCGGCTGGGCGTCTCCGGGCGGCGGAGGCGCGATCTTGCCGGTCTTGGGATCGATATGGACGGTCAAGCCCTCGGCCATGATGATCTTTTCGCCCATTGCTTTCTCTCCGGCTGAAGCCGTCGCGCCAAAGCCGACGATTGCGGCCAGTATCGTGGGTAGCAGATAGCCCATGGCGCATTCCTCTAATGATGCGGAAATACCCGCGCCGGCCGACGCCGACCGCCAGCTTTTCTTAGCTGGGACCGCTCACGCAGTTTTGCAACGCAGTCTGTCGATCTGACCGGCGAAGAGACGCCGCGACTTCGGTTGTCGGTTCTGACCGCGGCTCCGAACAAAAGAAAAAGGCTCCCGCGGACGTGCCGCAGGAGCCTCAATATCAAGTCTGTGCGATCAGTTCGCGCTCGCGCCCTGCACCGTCCAGGAGACCGGCAGATTGGCGACGAAAGTCGACGAGACGATGCTGGCGCCGTCCATGATCGAGACAACGGCGTTGCCATTGCTCGTATCGCGCCAGAGGATGTCATTCTTGCCGTCCGAGTTGAAGTCGGCGACCTGGGCGGCGGACCAGGTGAGCGGCAGCGTCGCGACGAAAGTCGACGAGGCGATGCTGGCGCCGTTCATCAGCGACACCACGGCGTTGCCGTTACTGGAGTCGCGCCAGAGGATGTCTCTCCTGCCATCCGAGTTGAAGTCGCCGGTGCCGGCGACCGACCAGCTTGTCGGCAGCGTCGCGACGAAGGTCGACGAGCCGATGACGGCGCCGTTCATCAGCGACACCACCACATTGCCGTTATTCGTGTCGCGCCACAGAATATCGGCTTTTCCGTCGGCGTTGAAGTCGCCGACGCCCGCGACGATCCAGGTCGTCGGCAGATTGGCGACGAAGGTCGACGAGGCGATCAACGCCCCGTTCATCAGCGAGACGACCGCGTTTCCGTTCGACGAGTCGCGCCAAAGAATGTCCGATTTGCCGTCGCCGTCGAAGTCCCCCGTGCCGGCGACCGCCCAGGTCAGCGGCAAATTCGCGACAAAGGTCGACGACACGATGTTCGGGCCGTTCATCAAAGACACGACCGCATTTCCGTTGGAGCTGTCGCGCCAAAGGATGTCCGACTTGCCGTCGAAGTTGAAATCGCCGGTCCCGGCCACCGTCCAGGTGAGCGGCAGGTTCGCGACGAAAGTCGACGAGGAAATCGTACCGGCTTTCATCAGCGAAACGACAGCGTTGCCGTTATTGGAGTCGCGCCAAAGAATGTCCGAATTGCCTTCGCCGCTGAAATCGACGCGCGGCGACAATATCTTCCATCCGAGGTCGCGGAACAGCGGACGTTCGAGCGTCGGCGAATGCAGCGGCCCGGTGATGAAGGGCTCCATGATCTGATTGGGCGTCGCCGCCGTATTCCAATGCGACACCGACGAGCCGCTTTGCGCGGGATTGGGCGCATATAGCTGAACGTGATCGCCCGTCTTGCCGGCAGTCAGCAGCGGGCTCGAGATGCGCACGTTCAAGCCGGTCCAATGCAGATTGGTCACCGAGATGCTCGCGGCGAGCCGCTGGGCGTCGGACATGCTCGGATAATCCGGCGGCGTCGCGCCGTGATTCTCCAGATTCCGCATATACGTGTCGTTGAAGCCGTTGAATTTGGAGCCGGTCCCCAGATCGACCAGGCTCAGGAATCCAAGACCGTGCCCCAATTCGTGAACGAGCACGGTCATGAAGTCGATCCGGTTGCTCGGCGGATTTGAGTCGAGACCGTAATACCATCCGTTTCCGTCGAGACAGCCCGTTTGACCGAGATTGCTGTTGAAGTTGGCGTTGATGTCGTCGGTTCCCGACGCCAGATCCGCGCCGGCGAGCGCGTTCGCCTCCGCCTGAGTGTAATAGGTGCTGGCGAAAGGCGCGCCGGCGAAATCACGGTGAACCGTATTGGGTCCCGCCGATCCGAGCACGGCTGAATTGGACGAGCAGGTCAGCGCTGTGAACTGGGCGCCGACGCGGATCGGCACCGAGCTCGCGACATGCGTCGCCCAAAGATCCGCCGCAGCCTGGAAAGCGATCAAGCGCTGAGCGCCGACCGTGGTCCCGGTATTGCCCCCGACCGGAGTCGCGGGCGTCGTATCGTTGAAGCCGACGCCGGCCGCATTCTTGTTCACGACGATGACGGTGGTCGCTTCGGCGACCGACGACGTCAGCGCAAGCGGTATCAGAACGCACAAGGGCGATACGGCCTGCAGCAAATTTTTCCTGGAATTCATGGGTGCCCCCCTAATTTTGGAAAAGGGATTATTGTGCGGCGCCGGTCATGGCGAAAGGATGCGGGTGATAGGTCATCAATTTTCCGTTCGCGTCGATCTTGGCCTGCAACGGGCTCTGGAAGCGGCCCTGCAAATCCACCTGATAGCCCCCGGCCGTGCTCGGATTGACCTCCTCATGAAGGCCGGCGCTCGACGTGCTCATCGCGTTTTTCTCCGCGGCGGAGAGCGGGAGCGCGTTGTTTCCAGACGGCGCGCTCACAAGCTTGCCTGTCGCCGGGTCGACAAAAGCCTTCATGCCAGGAGCGTCGAGGACGGCTTGGTCGCTCTCGGCGGGCTTCGCCAGTTCGTCGGCGGCGAGCGCCGATTGAGCGGGGAGAAACATGCAGACGCCGAATCCGAGCGCGCTCGCGCCAAGAGTGCGACGCAGGCCGGCTTGAAATGCTTCCAACATCATCGGGTGCTCCTTCGCGTATCGCTTGGCGTCCGGTTCGACGATCCTTTCGGAGCCGCCTTACGGCGCTGAACGCAGATTGAAAACAGGGCCTTCGAGGAGGCTTGCGTTACGTTACGATGCAAGATTAACAAGCCGAAGGCGCCAGGGCCACAGAGAAAACAAGGCTTTACTTTGAGCCGCCGGATTGGGGTTTCGTCACGCAGAAACCGTCCATGAACTGCGTGCCGTAAGGACAGGCGGAAGACGGCACGCAATGGCCGTCCCGCATCGCATAGCCGGAGGGGCAATCGCGCTTGATGTCGCAGCGCCCCTCTTTCAATTCGAAACCGGGCGGACATTCCGCATAGGCGGCGCCGGTCGACGCAAAAAGGACGGCGCAAAGTGAAAACACGGCGCTGATTCGACGCATTGAGCGTTTCCTTTTCAACGAGTTATAGGCCGAACTCGCTAGTCCTTCGAATGTATCGGAGAATCTTAAACTGAACCGGCTTCGTCAAGACGGATGACGGGCCGAAAAACGCCGGCGGGACGCAGATTTTGCGCGATAGGGCCGAAAAGCGCCGCATCTCAACGCTTTCGCCGAAACGCGAGGAAATGCTCGAATGGTGAAAGCTCGGCGCCGCGAATACCGGGATTTTCCGCAAGATAGTTCGCGGCGTCGAATCCGGGTCCCGGCGAGCGCCCCTCCCTGTGTCCGAATTTGACGAAATGATCGAGCGGATCGATCCCCGCCTCGCGCACGTCCGGATATTTTCCAAGATACCATTCCTTGTCGAAATATCCCGAAGCGCGCACCTTGCGTATGGTGAGCCGCCGCCCGGGCATGAGTTGCGCAAACCACGATATTCTCGGCGGAGAAGCGATGACGGCCGGCGACGGGACGACTTCCTGCGCGCGCGGGGGCTCCGGCGCCATATGCGGAGGGGGAGTTCTCTCTCCGAGCAGGCCGATGCCGTTCAGACGATGACGCAAATAATAGGCTTCGCGCTCGACGGTCTTCCTTTCGATCCCCTGCTTGGGCTGCGCAGCTTCGGCCTCGCTCGAGACGGCTCCGGGCCACAGCAACCGCGAAATCTCGCTTGCATAGTCGGACCAATCGGAAATCTCTCGCGCGCGCGCCTCCTTTGCGAGACGCGACTGAAGGCTTTCGTCCGTCGCAAGCATTTCGATCGCCGCGGCGAGCGCCCTGGCGTCGTTCACGTCAACCGCAAGACAGCCTCCGCCCGCCGCCAGCTCCGCCATCACGCCCTTGTCGTGACAGATGCAGGGCTTTCCCGCCCAAAGGCTTTCAAGGATCGGAAGGCCGAAGCCCTCCACCAGCGACGGATAGACGGTGAACGCGGACTCGTGAATTTCCGCGATCAATTCGTCGTCGGGAATGGCCACGCGCCACTTGATCGTCGGATCTTCCGCCATGGCCTTGCGGATGAGGTCCGCAAGATCTTCGGCGCCGCGGTAAAGATTGCCGATCAGCGTCAGCCGCAAATCCAGTTGGGGCGCCGACTTCCTCGCCTGACGGTAAGCCGCGAGCAGCGCCTGATGGTTCTTGCGCGGCTCGATCGTCGAGACGCAGACGATCGAGACCGTTTTTCCCTTCGCGCCCGGCGCAGGCCCCTTGACGCGTTTCAGCGCGGCGAGTTGCCCGGGAAGCCAGGCGACGGCTGTTCGCGCCGTCACATCGAGCGCATGGCTGTCCGCATGGGCTCGGAAGCAATCGAGACTATAGGCCGAGATCGCGATCAGGCTGTCGGTCGAAGCGAGCGCCTCGACATAGGACGGAAAGGTCTCGCGTAGCGCTTCTCCGCAATATTGCGGAAATTCAATCGGTATCAAATCGTAGAGGATCGCAGCCGTTTGAATGTCCCGGCGTCGCGCCCAATCGATCCGATTGGCGGCCTCTCCGTCCAGAACGACCTCGGGCAGCAGCAGCGTTGCGCGGCGCTCGGGCGAATCCGGCAAACGCGCGAGCATCGCGGCGGGAGTCTCCTCGACGCCGCCCGCCAGCGCGAGCGCGCCGATCACGGCGCGAGGACCGTGATAGACTTTGAGCAGATTTTCGCGCTCGCCCGCGACGAAACGATAGTCCTGGCGATCTATATCCCAATAAACGAAGAAAAGCGCCGCCTCGTCACGCGCCTGCAATCGCGCCGAAAGCCGCCGGGCGACTCGAACGACGCCGGAATTCGCGGTGTCGCGCGAGGCGTTCGACACGTCCACGAAGAGAAGCTTCTGGCGCTCCCGTTTTCTTTTGCCGGCGATCGCGTCGAGCAGTTGCGCACGATAGGCGTCGTTGGTCCGACGCCAGGTGAAACGCGCCCGAAAGTCTTCAATGCGCGCCTGATTGAACGCCCGGCCGGGAAGTCGCCCCGTCAATGCGCGTTCGATCTTTTCGGCCGCTTCCGCGACGCTGGCGCATAAGAACCAGGGATGCAGAATGACCTCCGGATGCGCGCCGACATTGAACGCGAAGACCGGCTTGCCCAATATCTGCATCTCGCCGATCGGGAGATTGAACCCCTCCCAGAGCGAGGGGCTGAAGCCGACGTGAGCGAGCCCCATAATCCGGGTCAGCGCCTCGTCGCTCGGCGTACCGACGCAGATCACATGATCTTGAAGGTCGGCTGGGACATCGATCTCCTGCGTCTTTCCGAGCACGAGGAGCCGAATGTCGACGCCATCGGAATCGCGCGCGCGCCGCAACAATTCGCGCAGCAGAAGAAAGGACGCGCCCGAGTTCTTATAGCCTGCGCCTTCAAACCGCCCGAGGCTCAGGACGAGCGCGTTCTTGCGCGCGATCAGCATTTCCAGCCGTTCGATCTGGCTCCGCTCCTCCTGCGAGAGGCCGCCTTTCGAAGCGAAAACCTTTCCCGCCAGATGATCGACGCCCAGCGGAATTTTCTCGACGCCCGCGCGGGATCCCCGGTCGGGTATAGTCTGGCTTTGTTCGATGAAGTCGCTGATCGGCAAGACGCGATCGAAATAGGGAAGCGACAGGGCCCTCAGGCGGCGCACGGCCCGTTGCGCCGCGATCTGCGCTTCGCTCAAGCCGTCATGCGGAACGGCGCCTGCGTCGATGAAGATCGTCGGAACGCCGCGCCGCTCGCCGAACGCTGCGACATGGAAAAATGGAAATCCGCCGCAGACAATCGCGTCAACGGGCGCGTCCTGCTCGATCTCTTCCCATTGCTCTTCGAGAAAACGCCCGCACGCCGCTTCAACTTCAAAGAGGCCGCCGTGGCCCGCCTCGACAATGTGTATATGTGGCGAGATCGCGCGCACGACCTCGCGCTCGCAGCGCAGGCAAGCGAATGTGACGCGCCAACCATCGGCCGCAAGCGTCTTCGCCAGTTCGATGAGGATGCGGTCTACGCCAAAGCGAAAGACGATCCGCTCGTTGCAGATCAGGATATGGCGGGGGGAGGAGGACATTCGCGGCGCCGGCGGGGTTAGATGGCCGGCCGTTCGGCCGTAAGCCCGAAAGCCTTCGCATCGAGCAGCGCCGCGACATTGTCGATCAGGTTCGCTCTGCGGGCGCTTGCGGGCGCCGCCGTCTCGCTACGTTCGGCGAGCGACGCCAGGGCGACGACGGCTTCGGCGTAATCCTTATATCCAAAGCCGCTCAACGCCTCCTCCTCGCATAGCCGCGCCTCAGCGCCGCCCGCCGGAGCGATAATGGGGATGTTCATCCTGAGGGCTCTAAGCACGGATTGCATATTGGCGTCGTGCGACCAGCAAAAAAGCGCGCTCGCATGTTCCCACATAGACGCGTCCGCCCATTCCGCATAGACGAAGCGCAACCGGCCGCTTTTCTCGAAGATCGAAAAATTGTTGAAGAGCTGCGCGGTTTCGAGCGTCGGCCACTCGCCGTCGCACAAGATGATTTTATCCGCCGGCGCCTGATCCGCCGGCGTCATGGCGTATATCTTTTCGTACGCCGAAACCGCGGTCTCCTGCGAAAAGGCGTCCCGCCGCGCGCGGTTGAAGTCGCCATGCCGACGCGCAAGGTTCGGCTGCTCTATATAGGCGACCGCCTTGGCGGTCAGATCGTCGAGATCGCCGCTTTCAAACAGAAGGCCCGACTCTCCATCCACGACGAGCCCCGCATGGCCGCCGATGCAACTCGCAAGTTGCGCGCGCCCAGCGGCGATGGCCTCCAACATCACGACCGGCTCGTTCTCCGGCCAGATGGAGGGCAGCAAAACGACGTCCGCGGAAGCAAGCAGCGCCGGCACTTCGTCCACTCCGAGCTTTCCGAGGAAGGTCACATAATCGCGGTAGGGCGCTTCCTCCACGAGCCGCGCGATGCGCGCCCGCATATGCCCATCCCCGGCGATGGAGAGGCGCCAGCGCCCGGCGAGCGAGGATTCGGCGAGCAAGCGGCCCGCCAGCTCGAGAAGGAGGCCGATTCCCTTATGCGCGCCCAGATAACCAACAAAGACAAAATGGAGCGGGCCGTCATTCAAAGAGCGCGACGACGGATCGAACCTCGCAACCTCCACGCCGTTGCTTTGAATGTGGGCGCGACGCGCGTCGAATCCTGCTTCGGCGTAAGCCCCCGCAAGATACTGGCTCGGGAAGACGAGATGGTCGACCTCGGCAAGGCAACGCATCACATAGTCTCGGCGCAAACGCGTCGGAAGCGCCTTGCCCTTCTCATCCGAGACATTCGCCACGCAGAAGTGGCATCCTTCGAAATCTTCGCAGACATGGCCGGCGTCGCGATAAAGCGTATTCTTGGCGCAAAAACCCCAGTGATCGTGCACGGTGCAAACCGTGCGCGCGCCGTACCGCCTGGCCTCGGAAATCAGATTGGCGCCAAGCCCGGAGATATTGTGGAAGTGAACAATATCCGGACGAAAGTCATTCATCGTCGCTCGAAAGCGTCGCCCGGCCGCATCCCAATAAAAAGCTCGATCCGGTTCAAGCGAACGGATCGACAGGAGATGCACGTCGAGCCCGTCGACATTTTCAATATCCATTTCTCCGCCGGATTGATGCGACTTCGGCGTTCGTCCGGCGAAAACGCAGACGTCGTGCCCGCGCCGCTTCAAGTCCAACGCATGGCGATGGGCCACGAGCTCCGCGCCGCCGACGGCGCGAGGCGGGTAAAAATTCGAAACGACCAATATTTTCACCGGCGGGTTTCTCCAGAACCAGAAGCTCGGCTTATGCCGCCTTTATGAATTTTAGTTGATATTTCATTGTGATGTTCTGGTCCAGCCGTAGCCTATGAATGTCGAATTTGCTAGGAAGGGCGCTTCCGAAACGGCGATTTGCGGCGCCCGCATGGACTTTGGCGATGAACTCCTGGCTTCGATCGACGCGCGCCGGCCTTTCGCTGTTGAAGGGATTCTGGCGCAAGAACAAGGTCGTCGGCCATTTGGACGAAATCCGCCACGGAGCGGTTCGGGGATGGGCGTGGAGCCCTGACCGTCCCGGGCAGCGCCTGCTCGTCGACGTCTTCGTCGAGGGGCGTTTCGCCGGGCAATGCCTCGCCAACCTCTACCGTCCCGACCTCGAAGACGCCGGGATAGGGGACGGGCGCTACGCCTTCCAGCTCAATCTCGCTCCCGAAATCGAGGTTTCGGAACAAACTGTAAGAGTTATTGCGCTGCGCAATGGCCGCCACGAACTCAGACGGGCGCCGCAGGACGTCGTCCGGGAGAAGCGGCTCGGGCCCGAGGCCTATCTTCGCGCGACTTTCTCGGCGTCCATCGCCTCGCGGCCGTTGCAGAAACCTCGCAATCGCGCGTCTGTGGCCGGCCAAAGGGCCTATGATCGCCTCTTCGCATCGTCGCCCGCAGAAAGCCCGCCCGCTATATTGGGCCGACCTTTGACGGCCTATCTGGATCATGTGCGTCACCGGCACGACCTGACGCGCAAATACGACACGACCCTGTCCGAAGACGAATACGCGGCTTTCCTGAAATATTACGTCGAGCATTATTCCCGGCAACGCGGTCGGCTCCGCGCCCCGATGCCCGCGCGCGACATCGCCCTTCTGAACGAAGGCCCGACGAAGGACGCCCCGCTCGCCAATTCGCTCGCTCAACGTCTGCTGCAAACCGCACCGGACGCAAGCGGCGAGGAAAAGCTCTTCCTCTGGGCCGCCTTCGAGAGCGCGACATACGGCGTCGAGGATTGCCTCATTCCCGAGCCCCAAAAAATCTGGCTCGGCGCCTGCGAGACGGACGACGCAAAAGGCGCCTTTCCGCTTTCCCGCTTCATGCGCCGGTATCTTTCAAGCAACTCCTGTCTAAAGAGACTCGCTTCCGGCGGCGAAGAGGAGCGCAAGCTCGCTTATCTCGCCATGCTCCTCTTCGCGACGACCGCCCCACATTTTCTCGGCTTCATGCCGTCCGCCTGGGTCGAGCGCTTCCTTGCAGGCTCGAACGCGCCCTTTGACGAAACCTTGCGGCGCGTCTTCGGCCAGTGTGACTACACGCGCGACGACTGGCGCGCCTGCTTCTCAAAGCAGGGCTTCGACATCGAGGCCAAACGCTTTTGTTTCATGTCCCCGCACGGAGATCGCCTCCTTTCGCCGGCCGTTCTCCTTTCTGACTGCGCGGCGGTCGACGTGCAGCTTATCGGCCCCTTCAGCCGCCGGCTCGGCATCTCCGACAGTTGCCGCGCGCTCGCCCGCGCACTCGAAAAGCTCGACGTCTCGACGCGTTTCTGCGATTTCACGCTCGATCATCCCAACGCCGCGCGGGTGCGAGAAGAAACCCCAACCGCCGACTTCGGCCTCGCGCGGGTCAATATATTGCACCTCAATCTGGAGGAGACGCCGGCGGCCTTCGCCTATCTGCCCGACATTTTCACGGGAAGTCATGTGGTCGGCATGCCTTATCTTGAAACGCCGCGGCTTGGCGCCTCCCAGCTTCTCGGCCTGTCGCTTCTCGATGAAATCTGGGCGGCTTCCCGTTTCATCGCGGACGCCATCGCGGCGCGGGAGAAAACGCATATCGTCGGCGCCGCTTGCAGACCCGTGCAGCCTATCGGCCGCGCAAGCGCCCGCCGCCGCGCCTATGATGGGATCGCCAGCGCCGAGGATTTCGTCTTCCTCACGGCCTGCGACGCGCTGTCGGGGGGTTACCGCAAGAATCCGCTTGGCGTTATCCGCGCCTTCCTGCACGCCTTCCCCGACGACGCGAATGTGAAACTCGTCGTCAAGACGCACAGCCTGAGCCGCGTGGGCGATGCTGACGAGAGGCGCCTGTTCGAGCAGATCGCGCAGATCGCGTCGCAATCGTCACGCATCGTCTGGATGGACCGATTTCTTGAGGACGCCGATCATTCAGCCCTGCTGGAAGGCGCGGATACGCTCGTCTCGCTGCATCGCGCGGAGGGCTTTGGCTATCATATTCTCGAAGCGATGACGCTCGGCACGCCAGTCATTGCGACCGCCTATTCCGGCAATATGGAATTCTGCGACAACGCAACGGCGCGCCTGATCCCCTACGCGCTCGCCAATATCGAACATGGGCAGTATCACCGCGCCTCGGCGAGTCAGACCTGGGCGGAACCGGATTTCGCCGCGAGCGTCGCGGCGATGCGCCACTTACGCGAAGATAGCGTCAGCCGCGACAAGTTGGCGGCCGACGCGAAAGCTTATGTCGAAGCGCATTTTTCGCTCGACGCTTTCGCCCGTCGCGTCGATCGGCGTCTGCAGGAGATTTTGAGCGGTCAGCGTAATCGACAGGTCGCCTAGCCCTGCAGGATCGAGAGGTCCTGCGCACAATGATGCAGACAGGCGATCGACATGCGCGCCGATTCGCGAATGACCGGCGGACCGGTTCTTTCGTCGGGATGCAGATAGGCGAGCGCGAGTCCGCCCCAGATTTCACCCCGGCCGTTCACGACGCTGTGCTCGATGATCTGACCCGGCACGAAATCCAGATCAACGAGCCGGACATGAGGATTGCGGGCCCAATCGACCGACAGAATGCCCTGCCGCGTCGCGGGATTGCCGGAGTCATGCATGAGCACCAGCATGGGCTCACGCGGCTTGTAATCCAGGACGAGCGCAATGTCGCGCATCACGCCCTCCACCGAGTGATCGGCGTCGATCAGCACGTAATTGACAGGCACCCCCAAAGCCTCGAAATGCGCGAAAGCCTTCGGCACGGCCTGCGAGGACGGCTCGATCCATATTTCCGCGTTGGGCGGCGGCGCAAAACGGTCGCGCACCTCCGGATCGATGTCGATGGCCACGATCTTCTCGCAAAAGGGCGCCGCGAGCGACAGGCTGCCGCCGTAATAGACGCCGATTTCTATTGCGCCCTTCGGCCGCAGACGCGACAAGACTCCCGTCAGGGAAATCTGCTCCCAAGGCATCATCTGCCAATTGTCGAGGATGACGCCGGGGAAGAGAATATCGCTGATCGTTTGGGCTCGGACGGTCGAGGCCTCCAGCGCGGTCGACGCCGCCGGCGCCTGCGCGATCACGGCGCGCAAGCCCGCGACGCAGCTTTGGGCGATGCCGGAGAAATCATCATAGCTTTCCGCCGAAAGCCTTTCGACGTTGACGGTTGAAATCAGCGCCTCCGCCTGCGCGCTCATTCCGAGATCGACCAGAAGTTTCGCTTTGGCGGTCTTCAACACCTCGGCGCCCGACGGGGCGGCCTTTGAGATCGCCTGATCCATCAAACGGATTTTTTCCGCCGGCGACAGCGTCGAGAGATCGAAGGCCGCAGCCTCCTCCGGTATGGCCTTTGTCGTCAGAAAGAGGCCGGACGCGCCGAAGACGAAATCGAGCGGCTGAAAATAATCGGCGAAATACTCCATCGTGATTGCGACCCAATATTCCACGAAATGCATATAGTCCTGCTGGACGACCACGCTGCGCCCCGGAATGAGCCTAGGAAACATGCGGCTCACGACAAAGTGGTTGAGCGGCCAGGCCTTCGCGGCGTCGATCATCAGAATTTCGATGGGCTTCGCGCCCCAATTCATTTTCAGCAGATCGCCCGGGCAGGGAACGATGTAGTCGAGTTCGCCACGATTGAGCGTCAGAAACTCCTCGAACCAGCTGCCCGCGTGAATGGTCTCGCCGCCCTGCGTCCACCATTCGTAATCCTGCGCCAAAAAGAGGTCGTAGGCGTAAATGCGCTTCGCCTTGAGGTCCTCCGCGACGTCCTCATTGAGCTTGACGCCTTCCGCGAAGCAACGCGTCGTCAGACCGTAAAGACAGCCCAGATCGACGATGGCGCCCTCGCCGCGCCAATAATCCTTGGCCAAAGCGAAGAGGATCGAGAGTTCGTAGCTCGAAAGCATGCTCTTGATCTCGACCAGCCCCGCGGGCGTGCGGACGCTATAGGCCTGGAACGCACGCTCGAAAAAAGGCGCCGGACTCTCCGGATGCATGAAAGGAACGTAGCGTGTCCAATAATCTCTTTTGGTCAGGTCGATCATCTAGGTTCACCGTCCGTGGCGCGAGCCCGGATCATATCGATTGAATACGGAATTTCAAAAAACCGCCCCGCCCGCCTGCGCGCCCGCGGAGGTCGTTCCGGGCGGCTAGCTCGCCGCCGCGCAAGCCTGTTCCTCGGAGCTTTCGGCCGCTGGAGCTTCCGCTCCGCGAAACCGCTCGATCAAAGCGCAGGTCGCCTGCACCGTCGATTCCAACGCATCGATCGCCTCGATCGAGACGGCTGAGGCGTTGGCGCGACGCTCCAGATCCTCGGCGATCGAGACGACGCGGTCGACGCCGATATTGAGGCTCATCGATTTCAGCGCATGCGCGGCGCGCCCGACGGCCCTGACGTCCCCGCGTTCGAGCGCCTGCCGCATTTCGGTCGCCGCCTTCGGCGCGTGTTCGAGATAAAGACTGAAAACGCGCCGAAGGAAAGGCGTCGGCCCGTTCTCCGTAAGGAGCTTGAGTTCGCGCAGCTTGTCTTCATTCAAGAGCGCCATCGCCGGTGAGGCGGCCACATCTCCCGCTTCGGCTTTGGCGGCGATCCCAACGGGCGGCTCGGCCGCTTCCGAAGCGTTCGAAGGGGCGAATTTGGAGAGGCGCTTTGCGAGTGACTGGATGGTGTAAGGCTTGTGCAGAACGTCGTCCATGCCCGCGGCGCGCCAGGCGTCCGCCGCATCGCCGACGACATGCGCCGTCACGGCGATGATGGGCAGACGCGGACGCTGGCCTTGGCGTTCCGCGTCGCGGATGCGGCGGGTCGCCTCGAAACCGTCCATCTCCGGCATGCTGACATCCATCAGCGCCACGTCGAAGGTCTGACTTTCGACAGCCGCGACCGCTTCGCGCCCATTCTCCGCAGTGGTGACGACCGCGCCGAGTTGCCGGAGCGTCTCGATCGCGACTTCGCGGTTGATCGCCGTATCGTCGGCGACGAGCACGCGCAAGCCGTCTTGCCTTTGCGGCTCTTCTTTACGCGTCTTGCGTTGATCCAAGGCGCCGGCAAGCTTGTGCCCAACCCTGATCCGGCGCAGAAGCAGGCCAATTTCCGATCTCCTCAGCGGCCGTGACACGGCCGCGTCCGCACGCCTTTCCTGCACCAGCCGATGGGCCGCAGGATCGCCGAAAGTCGCCAGGCACAAAAGGTAATCGCCCTCGGCGCGGCGCGCCTGCGGCACGCGATCTGGATCGGCGATCATGAGATCGGCCGAAAACTCCGCCTTGTCCTGCACGGCAGCCGACTCGTAGCCCGCTTCGCTCAGATAGCGAAGAAGCGTCGCGCGCGTCGCCTCGCCCGTCACCGCGACGGCTGCGGTCATGCCGGCGCGGCGCGCCCGCGGCCATGCGTCTCCGTTCTCGGCTTCGCCCGTGGGGATCGAGAAGGAGAAGGTCGAGCCGCGGCCATAGACGCTTTTAACCTCGATTTCCCCATCCATGGAATCGATCAGACGCTTGCTGATCGCGAGGCCGAGGCCCGTGCCGCCGAAACGCCGCGTCGTCGACTGGTCGGCCTGGGTGAAGACGCCGAAAATGTCTTTCAACTTGTGCGCCCGGATGCCGACGCCCGTATCGGTCACCGCGAAGCGGATGTGGCCTTCGCGCTTCGGGTCGGGCCCGACCTTGAGGATGACGGAGCCCGTTTCGGTGAATTTCAGCGCATTGTTGACGAGATTGCCGATGACCTGATTGATCCGGATCGGGTCGCCCGTAATGAAGCGCGGCGTGGCCGGCGATACGTAAGAGACGAGATCGAGCCCCTTCTCGCGCGCCCGCGCCGCAAAAAGGCTGGTCACGTCCTCGGCGAGCGCCGAAGGGTCGAGCGCGATTTTCTCGAGCTGCAGTTTCCCGCTTTCTATTTTCGAGAAGTCGAGAATGTCGTTGATGATGGCGAGAAGGCTCTGCCCCGATTTCGAGATGACCTCGGCATAGCGACGCTGGCGCTCCGGCAGATCGGACGCCGCCAGGAGTTCCGCCATCACCATGACGCCGTTCATCGGCGTGCGGATTTCATGACTCATCGTCGCGAGAAAATCGGACTTCGCCGCATTGGCCATTTCCGCCGCGTCTTTGGCGAGGCGCAAATCCTGCGTGCGGTCGCCGACCTCTTTTTCGAGGTTGCGCCGATGCGCCGCAAGGCTCTTGTCGCGCTCCTCGAGCTCCTCCAACATCGCATTGAAGCCGTCGATCAGGAGACCGACTTCGTCGTCGCTCTTAGCGGCGACGCGATCCGCGTAATCATGGTTGCGGCGAATCCGCCAGATCGCCTCGCTCAACTCGAACACCGGTCGGGTGACGCCCTTTTGCAGACGCATGGAGACGAGCAGGCCGATCGCCAGCGCAACGAGGGCGCCGAGCGCCGCGCCCTTGAGCGCATCCGCGAGTTCGTCGGCCAGATCCTTCGTGTCCGCGACGAGGGTGAATTTCCCAATATCGACGCCGCCATTGACGATGGGCGCCTCGACCTGGATGCTTCTGCTGTTGAAGACGTCGAGGGGCGAGATCGACAAAGCCTGGCCTTCCTTAATGCGCAAATCCCCGTCGAGCTGCGTCGCGCCGCCCATAACGGCGAGCAATTGACCGCGATTATTTTCGATGCGCGCATAGAGGAGCCCGGGGATCTGGCCGATCGCCTTGATCGCCTGATAGACCGCCGTCTGGTTTTTTTCCGCGACTCCCTGCGCGGCGGCCGAAGCGAAGACATGCGCCGACGCGAAGAGCGACTCGGATTTCGTCACCGCATATCGCTTCGTCTCTTGCCAAAGCAGCACCGCGCTCATCGTCATGGCCGCCGTCGCGACGGCGATGGCGACGAGAAAGGCCAGCTTGCGCGCAATCGAGCGTTTCGGCGCCCGATTGGCGATGATGCGCGTCGAAGAAGTCCCGTCGCTCATGGGGGCCGCTATTGCGAGAGAAAGCTGACGCCCGGCGTCAAGCCGCCCGGCGCAGGCACGTTTGATGAAGCATAATCGGAGTTGAGCACCAGATTGGGCCCTTCCATCAAGGCCAACCGACGCGCGACAATGATGGTGAAGGCCGATTGCTGGCCGACCGGACTGTTGCCGTCCACCGTCAATATGCCTTGCGGCAGATAAATCGTGCCAAGGAGGATCGGCGCATTGTCGCTCGTCAGCTTGTGATTTTGATAGAGGGGCGACGCCCGGTCCTCGAAGAACAGAATGCCGGCCAGCGGCCCGCTCGTCGGCGCCGTCATCTTGATCGTGCTGGCGCTCGCGAATTGGATCGTCGCCTTCGCGCCCGTCAGATAAACGCCGACGCCGTTGGCGTTTAAGGTCGACTTGCCGTCGACGGTCAACGGCCCGTCCTTGATCACATATTCTCCCGGCGAAAGATTTACGACCGCGCCATTGGTGGCTTTGAGGCCGCCGCAATAAGTGCCCGGCATCAGCGTGGCGGCGCCGCCGTCGACGATTTCATTGGTATGGGCGCAGCCGCCGACCGGCGGCGGTGGACGAGACGCAAGGGGATCAGCGACGATGGGGCAGTCATTCTGCGCAAACGGATTGAAACTCGCCTTGATCCCGAGCGTGCCGCCGGCGGAACAGATCTGACCGGCCGTCAGCCTTGCATTTTGCAGGGCCGTTATGCCTGCGGGCGATTTGGAGTTGGATTGAACGGCGCAAAATTGCGCCGTCACTTGCGCCTTCGACTCGAGATAGATCGTCGCGACGCCGAGAATGGTTTGATCCAGCCCAAGCGCGCAAATCGGGAAGCCGTTCGTGCGGGCGGTTGCTTTCGCCGACAATTGAACCGGCTCTTTGTAGACGAGACGAAGGACTTTGGGATCGTAGCTGGCGCTGACTTTGACCTGTACGGCGGTGTTGTTGTCGATGAGCGACGCCCGCACGGCGAGATTCGCTCCCGTCCTCTCAAGCATATGCGCCGCAATGGCCGTTCGGGCGACAGGCGTGAGATCATAGGCGCCGGTCCGCGCCAATCTCAGCTCGCGGGCGGCGCGCAGCGCGCCGGCGTCGGCCGCGGCCTGCAACTGACTTTTGAGATTGCCGATCGCCATGAAGTCGAAGCCGGCGCCGACGATCGCCAGCAGGGGCAACAGGGAAAGCGAAAAGAAGATCGCGACGTTGCCGCGGCGATCATATGTCATGCGCGTCCCAGATCGCGCAAGGCCGCAAAGCCCGCGCATCGCTCCGCTCCAAATCCGCCATGCCGCCCTCATCACGCCGCCTCGATGGATGGCGGCGCGCTGCGCGTTTCCGGCGGGCGCGACGGGATGACGATTTCGATGATGGATCCTTTGTGTTCCGCATTCGAGACCTTCATGACGCCGCCATGCAGATCGACCACGCAGCGCGCAAAAGCGACTCCGACGCCCATGCCGCTGCGAAAACTCTCGAGAGACGTCGCGCGCGCGACGGCGAGAGAAGCCGCCGGAGATGAGATCGTGAGCTTCACGCCGCCTTCTGCAAGACTCGTCATGGATAGCTCGACATGGCCGCCCGCGGCGAGCGCGGCCTCCAGCAAATGCCGGATCGCGCGAGAGAGCCACATGAGATCGCATTGCAGATAAAGGGAGGGATCGGGCCGCGTGACCTCGAGCGAGGTTTCGGCGGGAATGGTGAGGCCCGCGACTGCGGCGTCGATCAGCTTGACGACCGGATATTCGTCTTTCGCCAGTATCGCCGCGCCGGACGACAATTGCGCATATTGGATGAGATCCATGAAATTGCCTTGCATCTGGCGCGCGGCGGCGCCGATCTGCTCGGCATATTTCAAATAGCTCTCGCCGACCGGCCCGTCGATCTGCTGGCTGATGCAGTCGCAAAAGCCGATAATGGCGCTGAGCGGCGTGCGCGCCTCGAGCCGGATGAGCGACAATAGATTATTCGTCAGCTCGAGCAGCTCTTCCGAGCGCTTGCGCTCGCGCAGAAGGTCGCGCTCCATCCGCGTCGCGCGCAGCACATATCGGATCGAATAGCTGAGCTGGCGCCAATTGATCGGCTTTGAGACAAATGAATTCGCGCCGAGTTGGAAGGCGCGGTCGATCGAGGCGATGTCCTCGCGCCCGGTCAGCATGACGACCGGAAGGTGGGCGAAGCGCGCATCCGCCCGCACTTTCTGGAGAAGCTGGAAGCCGTCGAGCGTCGGCATCTCGATGTCGAGGAGCACGATGTCGAACGGCTCCGCGTTCAATCGCTCCCAAGCCTGCGCGCCATCGGCGGCGACCTCGATCGTCGTGGACGGCGACGCCAGATGGACTCTCGCAAACTCGGCGAGGATCAAATCGTCATCCACGAACAGGATGCGCGTCGCCTCATCGAGCACGAATGTCCACTTGCTGGAAGTATTGACAGACACTTTCCACTCCAACTCCACGGACAATCCTGACAAGCTCCGTTTAAGATAGCGTTGCATGGTTCCGGTTGAAGCGGATAATCTGATTTTACCTGGAGTAGCGGCTACGAGCGTTTGTTCATCTCTCGCGCAATTTTTCGAGCCCGTTAGGCGCTTGTTAACTTTCGCGATGCGTTAGGAACAAATTTCAGTTGCATTGGAGTCTTGCGGGCGCGATGTTGTCAATCAAATCCTCACCACGGAGGCGACCGCTCATGTTCAAGCTCCTGCGCAGGGAGACGCGAGACCACGAGCAATTGTCGAAAGATCTCCGCCGCGCCGCGACCAATGGCGAATTACGTCTTGTTTACCAGGCGATCGTCGACGCCAGGAGCGAAGAGACAGTCGCTGTGGAGGCGCTTTGCCGCTGGCGTCATCCGACGCGGGGCGACATCGGGCCAAATGTCTTCATTCCACTTGCTGAAGAAACGGGAACGATCGCCGCGCTCGGCGAATTCGTGCTGAGGCAAGCCTGCCTCGACGCCCGGAGCTGGCCGAACGTCATCCTCTCTGTGAACGTCTCTCCAAAGCAGTTCGAAAGCCCCCACTTCGCCGACAAGATCCGCAGAACGCTCCTGGAGACCGGTCTGCCGCCCACTCGTCTCGAACTGGAATTGACCGAAAATCTGCTCATCGCCGATTTCGATCACGCGGCCGAGAAGATGCGAGCGCTGCAGGATGTCGGCGTGCGCCTCGCGCTCGACGATTTTGGCGCGGGCTATTCGAGCCTCAATTATCTCCTGTCGCTGCCTTTCGACAAGCTGAAGATCGACCGGCTTTTCGTTTCGAAGATCGACACGGGCGCCGCGAGCGCGGCCATCATCCACGCGATCGTCAGCATTGGCCGGGCGTTGGGCATGCATGTCACCGCCGAAGGCGTCGAGACGGCCGAACAGCAGCAGTTTCTGAAAGTCGCGGGCGTCCATTCCTTCCAGGGATTCCGCTTCTGCGTTCCGGTCGCGGCGGTGGAAATTTCCGAACGGCTCGCGGCTGAAGATCAGGCGCGCGCCGATGCGTTGCGTCAGCGCGCTCGGGCCTGAAATTAGCGCGGATTGAAGAAGAATATCCGTTTTGTCAGACGCGCCGCGCATCCGAACCGCATTGACGTGCGCGCTGATGAAGGCGAAGCGTTCCGGCGTCGCATCCATTCAGCCCTCGCGCCGCGCGCCTGCATCGCTCTCGATTTGCTCCATATCTGCATCCGACAGGCCGAAATGGTGGCCAATTTCATGAATGAGCACATGGGCGACGACATCGCCGAGCGTGTCTTCGCTTTCCGACCAGAAATCGAGGATCGGCCGGCGGTAAAGCCAAACCATATTGGGTTCGGCGCCTGTCTCGGAGAGATGCTCACCTTCGATCAGCCCGCGGCCCCGGAAGAGGCCGAGAAGATCGAACTCCGTCTCGCAGGCCATCGCCTCGAGCGTTTCCTCATCCGGGAAGTCCTCGACGCGGAAGACCACGCCCTCGCATAAGCGCCTGAACTTTTCGGGCAAAGAGGCGAAGGCGGCGTCCGCCAGCGCTTCCATGTCCGTGAGACTTGGCGCGCTCAAACGCGCCCAATCGAGATTATTCGTGTCTGCCATCCCGCGACTATGGCATTCCCCTAAACATCTGAACAGCTCGGCGCATCGGCTTGCATTTTAACAAAAGCGATCCCCGGAAATTCACGAATAGGCCATAACCTGAACGATAGCGAAGGATTTTGGTGCGGACCCGTCAGGATCGCCATGAGCGCGCGACACTTTTTACAACCGCGCAACAAGAGAGAAGC
This sequence comes from Methylocystis parvus OBBP, assembly GCF_027571405.1. Classification (GTDB taxonomy): domain Bacteria; phylum Pseudomonadota; class Alphaproteobacteria; order Rhizobiales; family Beijerinckiaceae; genus Methylocystis; species Methylocystis parva. The sequence goes on along the minus strand of NZ_CP092968.1, from coordinate 3,994,172 downwards.
GGTGCGGCTCGTCGTGATCTACACGACGATCGCGATCGTCGTCGCGGTGGGGATTACCTGGATCACCAATTGGATGACGGGCGCCCCTACGGGCTTGTCGCTCATTCGAGCAGTCGTCATCCCTCTCCTCCTCGCCCCCTGGATGGTATGGACGGTCGCCAACTTCGCCCTGCAACTTCATGAGATGCACGGAGAGCTGGAAAAGCTCGTGCGCGTCGACCCATTGAGCGGGGCGCTCAATCGGCGCGGCCTCGCGGAGTTCGCGGAAAAAGCCTTCGCTGAGAATCGAAAGACCGGCCGTTTCTCGGTCATCGTCCTGGACGTCGACCGCTTCAAATCCATCAATGACAATTACGGGCACGCAGCGGGCGATCTGGTCATCGCCAGGGTTGCGGACATCACCCGTCAAATGCTCGGCTGCGACAGATGCGCCGTCGGCCGCCTCGGCGGCGACGAACTCGTGGCCTTGCTCGTCGGCAAGAATCTCGAAGAAACGATGAGTCTTGCGGAGAAGATGCGCGACGCGATCGAAAACACGATTCTGATCTACGACGACGTCTGCGTGAAGATCACCACCAGCATCGGCGTCTCTGCGGTCAGCGCGCGCGACCGCAATGCGGAGGCCGTGCTGAAGCGCGCCGATCAATCGCTCTACGCCGCCAAGACGGCGGGCCGGAACCGCGTCCGCGCGGCGGCCTGAGAGGACGAACGCGCAAATAAAAAGGGGACCGCCGCGCGATCCCCTTTCATGCTTTCATCGAGCCGCGCTTACTTCCAGTCGCGAACATCCACGAATTTGCCCGCAATCGCCGCCGCCGCCGCCATGGCGGGCGACACCAGATGCGTGCGGCCCTTGAACCCCTGACGGCCTTCGAAATTGCGGTTCGACGTCGATGCGCAGCGCTCGCCCGGCGCGAGGCGGTCGGGGTTCATGGCGAGGCACATGGAGCAACCCGGCTCGCGCCACTCGAAACCGGCGGCGACGAAGATCTTGTCGAGCCCCTCCGCTTCCGCCTGCTCCTTCACGAGACCCGAGCCCGGCACGACCATGGCGTTGACGCGCGCATGGACCTTCTTGCCTTCAACCATCCTGGCGGCGGCGCGAAGATCCTCGATCCGGCCATTGGTGCAGGAGCCGATGAAGACGCGGTCGATCTCGATATCCGTGATCTTCTCGCCGCCCTTGAGGCCCATATATTCCAGCGCGCGCTCGATCGCGGCGCGCTTTTGCGGCGTCTTCGCGCTGTCGGGCGTCGGCGCCGTTCCGTCGATCGTCGCGACGTCCTCCGGCGAGGTGCCCCAGGTCACGATCGGCGGCAGCTTCGCGGCGTCGAGCCTGATGACCTTGTCGAAATGGGCGCCCTCGTCCGTATAAAGGGATTCCCAATATTTGCGCGCCATGTCGAAGGCCTCGCCCTTGGGCGCCTTCGGGCGATCCTTGATGTAGGCGAAAGTCTTTTCATCCGGCGCGATGAGGCCGGCGCGGGCGCCGCCTTCGATCGACATGTTGCAGACGGTCATGCGGCCTTCCATCGAAAGGTCGCGGATCGCCTCGCCCGCATATTCGATGACATAGCCGGTGCCGCCGGCCGTGCCGATCTCGCCGATGATGGCCAGGATGATGTCCTTGGCCGTAGCGCCGTCGGCGAGCTTGCCGTCGACCTGCACCAGCATGTTCCTGGCCTTCTTCTGGATCAGCGTCTGGGTGGCGAGGACATGCTCCACCTCCGACGTGCCGATGCCATGCGCGAGCGCGCCGAAGGCGCCATGCGTCGAGGTGTGGCTGTCGCCGCAGACGATCGTCATGCCCGGCAGCGTGAAGCCCTGCTCCGGGCCGACAATGTGCACGACGCCCTGACGCTTGTCGTGCTCATTGTAATATTCGACGCCGAATTCCCTGGCGTTGACCGCGAGCTGTTCGACCTGCGCCTTGCTCTCCGGATCTTCGATCGGGAGCGAGCGGTCGGTGGTCGGCACATTGTGGTCGACGACGGCGAGCGTCTTTTGCGGCGCGCGGACCTTGCGGCCGGACATGCGCAGCCCTTCGAAAGCCTGCGGACTCGTCACCTCATGGATGAGATGGCGGTCGATATAGAGCAGGCAGGCGCCGTCATCCTGCTGGTCGACGACATGGTCGTCCCAGATCTTGTCGTAAAGCGTGCGCGGCCCGGTCGAATTGGACATAGTCTTTCCCTTACCGGCGTTTTGCCCTCCCCTCAAAGGGGGAGGATCGAACCGCGTGAGCGGTTCGGGTTGGGGCGTTCATCCCCTCCCGACCGCCTATGACGATCGACTTCGCCCCTCGAGAGGGAGTGGCGCGCGCCGCCCTTGCAGCGCAAACGCCCCCTTGAATTGTAAGTCTTCTAACCGTAACGCAAGCTCCATGGAAGAGAGTTCGCGCCGCCCCGCCGCGAGGCCCGCTTGAGCGCCCTGCCCGCAGGCCTCGCCGCCGCCATCGCTGCGCAACTGGAGCGCCGCCCCCGCAATGCGCTGACGGAGAGCGCCCGGCGCCTCTCGGAAAGTTATCGCGCCCGCAAAAACACCAGCGAGGCAATCCGGGACGAGACCGACGCGCTCGCCTACGCCCTGACCCGAATGCCGGCGACCTACGCCGCCGTCGCGGCAGCGCTCGAGCGACTGGCGCAAGAGCAGCCGGCTTTCGCGCCGAAGAGCCTCATTGACGTCGGCTGCGGCCTCGGCGCGGCAGCCTATGCGGCGGCCGCCGTCTGGCCGAAGCTGGAACGGATCGAAATGGTCGACCGCAGCCGCGCCTTCCTCGCGCTCGCCGCCGCGCTGGCCGCCGAAAGCGGCGCCGCGCCCGTCGCGGGGGCGACGATCACGCCTCTCGACATCACCCGCCTCCCGCCGGCGGGCGCCAAGGCCGACCTCGTGGTCCTCGCTTATGCGCTGACCGAGCTCTCCGAGGCGGACCTCCCGCCCCTCGCCGACGCCCTCTGGGCGCGCGCCGGCGGCGCGCTCGTCATTGTCGAGCCGGGCACGCCCAGGGATCATGAGCGGCTGATGCGGGTGCGCGCCCAACTCATCGAGAGAGGGGCGACGATTCTCTTGCCCTGCCCGCACGACCGGCCCTGCCCGCTCGAGCCGCCGGACTGGTGCCATTTCTCCGTGCGTCTGCCCCGATCGAGGGAACATAAATTGCTGAAGGGCGCCGATGCGCCATTCGAGGACGAGAAATACGCTTATCTCGTTGCGGCGCGCTTTGGCGAAGGCGCGCAGGCGCGCATCCTCGCTCCGGCGCGCCGCAACAAGGCGGGCGTTACGCTGAAGCTTTGCGAAACGCGCGGAATGCGCGAGATTTTCCTGCCCAAGCGGGACAAGGCTCGCTATGAAGGGATCTGGAAGAAGGACTGGGGCGACGCCCTGGCGGCCCCGCCGGAGGATGCTGGATGACACGACCGAGGGTTGCGCCTTATCTGACCGTCAGCCCGGCCGCCGCGGCGATCGCCTTCTATACGGGCGCCTTCGACGCCAAGCAGCGCGCAATCATGCCCTCGGTCGACGGCCTGCGCATCGCCCATTGCGAACTCTCGATCAATGGCGGCTCGGTGATGCTCGCGGATTTCTTCCCGGAATTCGGCCAGACCCGCGTGCCCATGCCGGGCGACAATGCGACCGTGTCGATCAGCCTCGAATATGATTCTGGAAAAGACGTCGACGACATCTGCGCGCGCGCGGCGAAGCTCGGCGCCAAGATCGAAACGCAGCCGATGAACTCCTTCTGGGGCACGCGCTACGCCAGTCTCAAGGACCCGTTCGGCCATCGCTGGATCTTGAACGGTCCGCTCGAAAAATAACGTCCGCCGCGCCTGCGCGGCGAGGACGTCCTTTTGTCATTGATCTGCGCCATTCCTTGCCACGCTCCGAGGACGCCGCGCGCCTCGGACTGACCGAGACAAAGGCAGCCCCTTGCACGATATCGCCGCGCATTCCGACAAGACCTCTTTCCTTACGCATTTGAAGGACGATCCGCGCCGCATCGGCTCCGCCATCGTGCTGGGCTTTTCGACGGGCCTGCCTTTCCTCCTCGTCTACAGCACGCAATCGGCGTGGCTCTACGAGGCCAATGTGCCGATCGAGACCATCGGCCTGCTGAGCGAAATGACGCTCGCTTACAAGTTCAAATGGGTCTGGGCCCCCTTCCTCGACGAATATGACGCGCCGATCTTCTCGAAACTGCTCGGCCGCCGGCGCGGCTGGATCGTCGTTTCCCAGATCGCAACCGTCATCGCGCTGATCGGCGTCGCCTTTGGCGATCCGGCGAACTGGCTCGCCTGGACGGTGCTGTTCTCCTTCGCGCTCGGCGTCGCCGGCGCGACGCAGGACATCACGGTGGACGGGTGGCGCATCACCGTCGTCCCGAGGGAGAGGCTCGCCTTTCTCACCTCGGTCGCCGAGATGGGCTATCGCGTCGGTACCCTCGCGGCAGGCGCAGGCGCGCTTTACGTCGCCCATTTCTACGGCTGGCGCGCCGCCTATCTCTGCATGGCCGGCATCATGCTTTTCGGACTCGCCGCCGCTCTCGTCGCGCCCGAGCCGCCCTCGGATCTCGAACCGCATCGCGAGAGGCCGGATTTCCTCTTCACCGTCACCGAACCGATCAAGGAGCTCTGGCGGCGCCTCGGGCCGATGGCGCTCGCCATCCTGATCCTCATCGCGGGGTTCCGCATGCCGGGCTATGTTTCCGGCGCCATGGCCATGCCGCTCTTCAAGAGCCTGCATTTTTCCGAAGCCGACATTGCGACCGTGACCAAAGTCTTCGGCTTTTGGATCTCGCTCGGCGGCACGCTGCTCGCTGGGCTGGTCGTGCGCCAGTTCGGCATGATGAAGAGCCTGCTGATCGGCACGGTCGCTGGCTCCGCCTCGCATCTCTCGCTCGCCTGGCTCGCCGCGCATGGTCACGATTTCACGGACTTCGCCCTCGCCGTCGGCGTCGACGGCTTCGCTTACGCCTTTGCGCAGGTCGTGCTGATCATTTACATGTCGTCGCTCGTCTCAACGGAATTCGCGACGAGCCAATATGCGTTGCTCACCTCGCTCTGCGCCCTGCCCGGCAGCGTTCTCGCCGGCGCATCGGGCTTCATCATCAGGGAAACCGGCTTTCCCGCCTTCTTCATCGGCACGTCGCTGATGGGAATTCCTGTTGCGATCCTCGCCTGGTGGGTCTGGCGCGAAGAGGAGCGGCGCGGCGAAGACACGCTCGCGGAGACGAGCCCCGAACGCGCCGCCGAGACGGATTGACCGCGCGTCCTTCCGGACTCGCCCGCTTTGCGAAACCGGAAAAGAACCTTTTTCGCCCCTGGCGCGCGCCTTTCGGCCTCCTCACGTTGCCCCCTCGGCCTCGTGTTCCAAGTGACACGGATGAGGTTGGCGGGCTGACGCTTTGGAAGGAGCAGTGCGATGCGCAATTTTGCGATGATCACGACGCTGGCCGGCGCCCTGGCGCTCGCGATCGCGGCGCCCGCGGTCGCGGAATGGGGCGGCGGCTATGGCGGCACGCCGTCCACCGGCGGCAGCGGGAAGAGCGGCTCGCCCGGCTGGGATGAAAAAGGCGGCTACGGCGGAAAGCAGCAAAAGAACGACAATGATCGCTGGGGCGGCGGGTCCTCCAATCGCGGCGGAGACGATCGCTGGGGTTCGAGCAATGACGGGTATGGCGGACGCGGGGGGAAGGATCGCCGCGACAAAGACACTTACGGTCGCGGAGGCGGCGACCGCTGGGGACATGACGGCTATGGCGGTCGCGGCGATCGGTGGGGGCGCGGGGACCGTTGGGGTCGGGGCGACAATAATCTTTCCTGCCGGGAGATGCAGCGCCGCGGCTACCGCATCGCCTGCCGGAGCGACCATGGAGGCTATTTCGGCCGCGACTACTGAGCGCGCCTGAAGCGGGTGATCCCGGTTCGCCGGGCTCACTCCCGCGCATGGGCAAGCGGCTATTCGCGCATGGTTTCGAAAGCCGCGAGCGCGCGCGCCCGCCATTATCGACGATGGGTCGCGGATATGCCCGCTATTGCCGCCTCGCGTGATTGACGCCGTAGAACAGGTAGATGGCGAGGCCAATGCCCGTCCAAATGAACAATCGCAGCCAAGTGTCGAGAGGAAGCGCGACCATCAGCGCGACGCAAGAGAGAATGCCGAGGATGGGCATCACCGGAATGCCCGGCGCGCGGAAAGGACGATGCAGCTCGGGATGCGACCGGCGCAGATGGATGACGGCGATGCAGACGAGCGCGAACGCCGCGAGCGTGCCGATGCTGACCATCTCGCCGAGAATGTCGATCGGCAGCAGGCCGGCCGCCAGAGCGACGACGACGCCAACCAGCAACTGACTCACGGCCGGCGTGCGATAGCGCTCGTGCAGCCGGGCGAATATCTGCGGCAACAGGCCGTCATTCGCCATGGTGAAGAATACCCGCGTCTGGCCGTAGAGCAGCGCCAGAATGGCCGTCGTCAGTCCGGCGAGCGCGCCGAGCTTCACGACCCAGGCGAGCCAGGACACGCCCGTGCGGTCGGAGACGAGCGCCATCGGATCCGGCACGCCGAGCTCCTTGTAATTGACGACGCCGGTCGCGACGGCCGCGACGGCGACGTAGAGGACCGTGCAGATGATGAGCGAGCCGACAATGCCGATCGGAACGTCGCGCTGCGGCGTATGCGCTTCCTGCGCCGCCGTGGAGACGGAGTCGAAGCCGACATAAGCGAAGAAGACGACCGAAGCGCCGCGCGCTACGCCGCTCCAGCCATAAACGCCGAATTCGCCCGTATTGTCGGGGATCAGAGGCGTCCAATTCGCCATATTCACATGCGCGGCGCCGAAGGCGATCACCATGAGCACCACCGTGACCTTCAAGGCGACGATCACATTGTTGAACAGCGTCGACTCGCTCGTCCCGCGGATCAGCAACATCGTCAGCAGAAGAACGACGCCCGCCGCGGGCACGTTGAAGAAGCCGTCGGGCGACGCCAGATACGCGCTGGCCAATTCGGGCGGGACATGAATCCCCAATCCTTGCATGACCCGATTGAAATAGCCCGCCCAACCGACCGCTACGGTCGCCGCGCCGGCCGCATATTCGAGCACCAGATTCCAGCCGATGATCCAGGCGAAAATTTCGCCGAGCGTCACATATGTATAAGTGTAGGCGCTGCCGGAGACGGGAATGAGCGCCGCAAGCTCCGCATAACAGAGCGCGACGAAAGCGCAGGCGAGTCCCGACAGCACGAAAGAGATCATCACGCCGGGCCCGGCGTAATTCGCCGCCGCGGTTCCCGTGAGCACGAAAATGCCGGCCCCGATGATCCCGCCAATGCCCAGCGCCATCAAAGACGCCCAACCGAGCGCGCGCTTCAATCCGTCGCCGTCTCTCTCGGCGTCATGGGCCGCGATGATCGCGACAATGGATTTGCGCGTGAGATAGATTTTCCTTGCAGCGTCGGACAAGGGTCGCCCTTTCGCATAGAAGCAGGCATTTGCGCCGCTTACGGAATTCGCGCCGATTATGGTTGCGGCGCAAAAAGATACAAGCGGAAAAGGCCGGGCTCTGACGTGCGCTGGCGCATGTCGCTAGCGGCGCCGGTTTTCCGCATATTCCAAAACGATCTGAGCCGCCCTTGCGCTCGGATCGCCGCCTGCCTCCAGGAGCCGCTCGCGCACGCGGCGAAAGGCGTCGCGCTGCGCCTCGCGCGCGCGGCCGTCCGTCAGGAGCGGCGCAAGCGCGTCCGCGAGCGCGCGAGGGGTCGCCTGCTCCTGTATGAATTCGGGCGCGGCGTTCTCTCCGATCACGAGATTCGGCAGAACGATCGAATGCACGTCGATCAGGAAACGGAGCATCGCTTCGATGCGGGAGACCTTGTAGGCCACGGCCATGGGCGTATCGGCGAGCGCGAGTTCGAGCGTCGCGACGCCCGACGTGACCAAAGCGGCGCGCGCGCGCCGGAACGCGGGAAATTTCTCCGCCTGCGTCAGCAGGCGCGGCGCGACGGGCCAGTCCTGCAGCGCCCGGCGCAGCGTCGCCTCCATATGCGGCGCAACGGGGACGGCGACGTCGAGTTCGGGATGATCAGCGAGGATCAACCTCAACGTCTCGCCATAAAGCGGCGTCATGCGCTCGATCTCGGCGCGGCGAGACCCCGGAAGAATGAGAAGGAGCGGCGCGCCTTCCGTATGCGCCTCGCCTGTCAGCTCATCCAGACGCTCGACGAGCGGATGGCCGACATAGACGCAGCGCGGCCCGCCGAGTCGAAGATGCGCGTCCGGCTCGAATGGAAGCAAAGCCAGCACGCAGTCGATATAAGCGCGCATCTTCCGCGCGCGGCCGGGCCGCCACGCCCACACGGTCGGGCTGACATAATCCACGATCGGCAGTTCGGGACGAATGGCGCGCAGCTTGCGCGCGACGCGATGGGTGAAATCCGGCGCGTCGACGATCACGAGACAGTCCGGCTTCGCCGCGAGCGCGGCGGCGGCTGTTTGCTCGATGCGGGCCAGAATGGTCGGCAGCCGCGCAATGACGGGCGCGAGCCCCATGACGGCGATGTCCGTCATCGGAAAAAGCGAGGCGAGGCCTTCCTGCGTCATCGCCGCGCCGCCGACGCCGGAAAACGTCACGCCGTTTCGCGCGTCGCGCAATGCGCGCATGAGCGCGGCGCCCAAAGCGTCGCCGGAGGTCTCCCCCACGACCAGAAAAATATGCGGGCCGTTCACGCGCGCGCGCCGCGCTTGCGGGGCGCGCAGCGTGGACGCCGCGTCCCGACCCGAAGGAAATCGAGGATTTCCGCAACATCCGCGTCGTTTGCAAAAACGGCCGCGACTTCATCAATGCGTTCGCTCAAAGCGCGCGTTCCGGAACCGGCGAAGAGACGGCGATAGGCTTCGCGCAGCCGTGATATTCGCTCGGGCGCGAATCCGCGCCGTTGCAGACCAACCACATTGATCCCGAAAAGATGGGCTCGATTCCCGCCGGCGAGGCCAAAGGGAATGACGTCTCCTTCGACGCCGGCAAGACCGCCGATAAAAGCGTGAGCGCCAATGCGCACATTCTGATGAATGGCGGCCGCGCCGCCGATCGACGCGTAATCGCCAATCTCGACATGTCCGCCAAGCAACGCCTGATTGGCGAGCACGACGCCGTCGCCGAGGCGACAATCATGCGCGACATGCGAATAAGCGAGAAAGGCGCATCCTGATCCGACGCGCGTGCCGGCGCCGACGCCCGAATTGACCGTGACGCCTTCGCGAATGACGCAATCCCCTCCGATCGTGACGGAGCCTTCGGCGAGCGCGGCTTTGAGATCCTGCGAGGGCGCGCCGATCGAAGCGAAAGGAAAGATTCGCGTGCGATCGCCGATACGCGTTTGGCCGGCGATCGTCACATGCGATTGCAGGATGGCGCCGGCCGCAATTTCGACGGCCGGGCCGATATGGCAGAACGGACCGATGACGACCCCCTCATGCAGCCGTGCGCCGGTTTCCACGATCGCCGTCGGATGAACCGTGGTCGACATCTTCGCTCCCGGACGCGGCGGGGAATCAGACGCCCATCATCGCGCTGATCTGCGCTTCGCAGACGAGCGCGCCGTCCACCATCGCCTTGCCCTGATACCACCATATGTTGCGCTTCTGCGCGGTCTTCGTCATGTGGAACTCGACGCGATCGCCCGGGGTCACGGGCTTGCGGAATTTCGCGGCGTCGATGGTCATGAAATAGACGAGCTTGGGACGCTCGGCCTGCCCCTGCGCGCGCATCACGATGACGCCTGCGGTCTGCGCCATGGCCTCGACGAGCAGCACGCCCGGCATCACCGGCCGCTCGGGGAAATGGCCCATGAACTGCGGCTCGTTGATCGTGACGTTTTTGACGCCGACGCAAGATTCATCGCCGCGGATGTTCGTGATGCGATCGACGAGCAAGAACGGATAGCGATGCGGCAGGCTGCGCATGATTTCGAGGATGTCGGCGCTTTCCAGCGTCGCGCCAGCTTCCGTTTCGGACATTCTTCCCCCCTTTGCGTTCCGGCGTCTGCCGCGCCCTCGATCCGCGACAAGCATGATCGGCGTCCCGGCGCACGGGCGCGGGCTCCGTTATGACGCCGCGACTTGGATGGTCTTTTATATCGCCTCGTCGGGCTTGTCGCGCCGCGCGATCCTGTCGAGCAGCGCCTCCGCGCGCAGGAAACGCCGCAGCGGCCGCGCCGGGGCTCCGCCATAGCGGGCGCCTGGCGGAACGTCCCGCATCACGCCCGATTTCGCAGCCACCGCCGCGCCTTCGCCAATCTCGAGGTGGCCGGCGACGGCGCATTGGCCGCCAAGCGCGACATAGTCGCCGATCACGCTGGAGCCCGCGACCCCCGTCTGCGCGACGATGGCGCAGAAACGGCCGATGACGACATTGTGAGCGATCTGAACGAGATTATCGATCTTCGTGCCCTCGCCGACGATGGTGTCGCGCGTTGCGCCACGGTCGATCGTCGTATTGGCTCCAATCTCGACGTCGTCCTGCACGATCACGCGGCCGAGTTGCGGCGTCTTCACCCAGCCCTTGTCGCCGCGCGCGAAGCCGAAACCGTCCTGGCCGAGCCGCGCGCCCGGATGAACGATCACCCGGTCGCCGATAAGTGAGCAGATGACGCTGGCTTGCGCGCCGATCGAGCAATTGCGGCCAATGCGCACATTGGGGCCGATCACCGCCTGCGGCCCGATGACCGTGCCGGAGCCGACCTCGGCGCCAGGGCCGATAAAGGCGCCCGGATCGACGATCACGCCCGGTTCGAGCCGCGCCTCGGGATGGACCACCGCGCCGGGCGAAACGCCGCTTGCGCGAAACAGCGACTCGGGTCGCAGCGCCTCAGGAAACAGGCGGGCGGCGGCGAGCGTCATCGCGCGCTGAGGGTCCTCGACGAGAAGACCCACAATCGGCTCGGGCAGAAGATGCGCGTGACGGGGCCGGATGAAACAGGCGGTCGCCCGGCAAGAGGCGAGCTCTTTGACGTAACGCGGCGAAACGAAAAAGCAGAGATCGCCGTGATGACCGGCCGCGAGCGGCGCGACGCCCGTAATGACCTGCGGCGTTTCCGGCGGCGCAGCCGGATCGCGAATGGCCGCGCCCGCAAGTTCGGCGATTTCCGCGACCGTGTAGGGACGAGAGAGATGGAAGAAGGCCGCCACGCTCATGCGAGCCGCTCGCCCGACGCTGGATATGAAAAGGCCCGCCGGACGCAGTTCGTCCGGCGGGCCATGTGACTCATCAGAAGTTGGTGCCGCCCGAGAAGCGGAAGTTCTGCGTGATGTCGGTGTTCGCCTTCGAGGTCACCACCGCATAGTCGAAGCGGATCGGACCCATCGGCGAGTTCCACAGGACCGACGCGCCGACCGACGAACGGAGACGGAAAGCGTCGGAATTCGGAACGACGCAGGTGCCCTGGCCGAAGCCCGCTTGCGGCGTATAGGCCGCGAGACAGGTCACGCCGGGGATCGTCGGCAGATTGTTGGCGTAATTGGTCCGGCCCTGGAAGTTCCAGAGGCTGCCCGCATCGGCGAAGAGCGCGCCCCTCAGACCCAGATCCTTGGGGAGGCCCCACAGCGGGAACTGCACTTCGAGCGAACCGCCGATATAGTTGGAGCCGCCGAGCGAGTTGCCGTAACGCGAATTGTAGGTGGTGAAGATATTCGAGTCGCGCGGACCGATGCCGCCCGGCGCGAAGCCGCGCACGAGGCTCGGGCCCAGGTTGAAGTTGTCCTGAATGCGCGGCGTGTAACCGCCGAACGTCGTCAGGTCGCCGCCCTGGAAGCGCGCAATGCCCACCACGTCGTCGAGATAGGGAATCTCGTGGAAATAGCGGACGTCGCCGGTCGTGCGGAGATAGCGCGAATAGCCGCCGAGACCCGCCGCGTCCTGATTCAGGCTGACGAGCCAGCCATTGTGAGGATTACGGAAGTTGTCGATCGTGCTGTAGTTCAGCGCATAGCCGATCTGCGACGTGACGATCGTGCCCTGCGACTCCTTGATCGCCAGCGAGGCTTCGCCGTTCGATTGGCAGTTGTAGAACAGATTCGGATAGTCCGGCGCCGGGAAGAAGGGCGAGAAACCGGGCGTGATGGCGGTCGGAATCGTACAGTCGTTATACGGCTTGCTCGTCGAGTTCGGGATCGAGATCGTGGTCTGATAGATCGAGTAACGCGGCGACAGGCTCATCTCGTCGGTGATCGGAATGCCGAAGCGAACCGTGCCGCCGATCGAGGTCGAGCTGTAGATCGAGTAGTTATAAGCGTCCTGGCGGCGGGCGAAGACGTCGAAGCCGGCCGAAATCCTCTGGTCGAGGAAATAAGGCTCGGTGAAGCTGAAGGTCACGCCGCGCGAGATCTGGCCGGCCGACACCGACAGACGCACCGCCTGGCCGCGACCCATGAAGTTGCTTTCCGAAACCGAGACTTCCGCGATGAAGCCCTGATTGGTCGAGTAGCCGCCCGAGACGCCGAAATTGCCGGTCGGCTGATCTTCGACGTCGACATTGAGCACCACGCGATCCGGCGCCGAGCCGGGCTCGTTGGTGATCTTCACTTTCTTGAAGTAGCCGAGGCCATTCAGGCGGCGCTCCGCGCGGTCGATCAGGACGCGGTTGTACGCATCGCCTTCGCCAATATCGAATTCGCGGCGAATGACGTAGTCGCGCGTGCGCGTATTGCCGCGAATATTGATGCGTTCGATGTAGACGCGCGGCCCTTCGTCCAGCACGAAGCGGATGGCGACGGTCTGGGCGGCGGGGTTGCGCTCGCCGCGCGGGCGGGCCTGGGTGAAGGCGTAGCCCTTCTTCGCCACTTCGCGCGTCAAGGACTCGACGGTCTTTTCAACGGCGTCGCCATTATAAACGTCGCCGGGCGAGAGCTTCAGGTCGTCGCGAAGCGCCGCGCCGTCAATGTCGGGAAGATGCGACTCCACGTCCACCGAAGAGACGTGGTACTGCGGGCCTTCCTCGACCACAATGGTGATGATGTAGCCCTGCTGAGACGGATCATATTGCGCGTCGGAGCTGACCACGCGGAAATCCGCATAGCCGTTCTTGAGGTAGAACCGGCGAACGAGTTCGAGGTCGCCGGCGATGCGATCCGGATCATACACGTCGCTCGTCTTGAAGAACGACATGAAGTTCATTTCGGTCGTCTCCATCAGGCCGACGAGGCGGCGCGTGGAGTACACATTGTTGCCGACGAACTTGATTTCCTTGACGCCCGTCTTGTCGCCCTCGACCACCGTGAAGACGACGTCGATGCGTCCATTGGGGAGCTCGACCGTGCGGTAGGAGACCTTCGCGGCCCCGCGACCGGCGCGACGATAGATTTCGGACAGACGGGCGACGTCCGCCTCCGCGACCTGCGGGTTGAAGGCGCCGCGCGATTTCGTACGCAGCTCGGGCTCGAGATTCTCGGTCTTGACCTTGCTGTTGCCCTCGATCACCACGCGATTGATCTGATTGCCTTCCGTCACGCGAATGATGATGTCGCCGCCCTTGCGGCTGGCTGAAACCGTCGCGAAGCGGCCGCTTTCGCGAAGCGCCTCGAGACCCTTGTCGATTTCCGCCGGGCTCGTGCCCGTGAAATAGGAGCGGATGGTCTCGGCATCGGCGCGGCCGTTGCCCTGGACGATAATGCCCGCCGAAGCCGGCGAGGAAAACGCCACCATAGTCGCCAACGCGACGATCAGAAGTGACGAGAATTTCCAAATGCCGCTGATGGATTGCATGTAAAGCTGGTCCTCGTCGCAACTTCGCCGCCCGGAGCGCGGCGCGAATGTCGGTCGTTCATATGCGGGCGAACCGCCATTCCGGGGTCGCCGAATCTTCTACAGGGTTTAACCACCCCTGCAAATCGAGAATAAAATCTGTTTGGTCAATTTGTCGAAGGCGTGGCGTCAAAGCCACGATTCATGGTCAGCGTTGAGTTAACGCCTCCCAAACAGCGTCAATAAAAATGTAAAAACCGCGGCCGACGGCCGCGGTTTCGCCACAATTGAACGACGCACGAGGCGAGGTCAGGAGGCTCCGCCCGTCAGGCGCTGAACGAGCCGGGCGATGTCGTTATAGGTCGAGAAGATCATCAGCACGCCCACCATTGCGAGCCCGACCCGAAAGGCGAATTCCTGAGCGCGCTCGTTGAGCGCCCGGCCGCGGATCGCCTCGATGCTGAAGAACAGCAAATGGCCGCCGTCGAGAAGTGGGACCGGCATCAGATTGAGGAGACCGATCGAGACCGACAGGATCGCGATGAGATTGAGGAAGGGCGCAAGTCCGACCTTGGCCGCCGCCTGAGCCATCTGGCCGGAGATCTGCGCGATCCCGATCGGTCCGGAAAGCTGGTCGGCGCTCTCGCGGCCCGAAATCAGGCCCCCGACATAGGTTCCGGTGCGATGCACGACCTGCCAGGTCTCGTCGAGCGCCATGCCGAGCGACGCGATGGGGCCGAAACGCTCCTCGTGAATGTCGGCGGCGTTGGTCGACGCCTTGAGACCGAGCATGCCGATGCGCACCTTGCCGGCCGCGCTCTCGACTTCTCGCCAGGCGGGCGTCGCCGGAATGGTCACCTCCGCGTCGGCGCGGCGGACGACGAAGACGAGCTTGGCATCCGCGGAAACCGAAACGATTTCCTGCATCTTCGAGAAGGTCGGGATCGGCGTTCCGTCGATCGACATCACGAGGTCGCCGGGCATGAAGCCCGCGGCCTCGCCCGCGCCGCCGGCGACCACCGCGCCGATGCGCGGGGTCAGCACGGTGCGGCCGTAATAAGCGAACATGCCGGCGAAGATGGCGATGGCGAGCAGGAAATTCGCGAAGGGTCCGGCGAATACGATGGCCGCCCGCTTCCACACCGCCTGGGCGGCGAAGGTCACGGCGCGCTCCGCCGCCGGCATGGCCTCGACCGCATCGGGATCCGGGACGCTCGCGCCATTGGCGTCGCCATGGAATTTCACGTAGCCGCCGAGCGGAATGGCCGCAATGCGCCAGCGCGTGCCGTGACGGTCGATCCGGGCCCATAGCTCGGGGCCGAAGCCGATGGAGAAGGCGTCCACCTGGACCCCGCACCAGCGCCCCACGATGAAGTGGCCATATTCATGGATGAAGACGACGACGCTGAGGACGACGACAAAAGGGATGACGTAGGTTGCAAAAGTCATCAACAGGTCCAGCACGGTCTCGCCTCCAACGCTCCACTCGGGCCAAGACCCGCGCCAGCGTAGGGCGTGGGTTTTGGTTACTGAAGCGTTAACATGCCCGAAGGCGCGTCAACGGCCAAGACGGCCCGGGACCTTTCTCTGACAATATGGTCAACGCCGAGCGCTTCCTCAACACTTTCAGGAGCTTGTGCGTAGCCCTCCCGCAGCGCCGTCTCGCACGCCGCCGCGACGTGACGGGCGATGCCGGAAAAGGAGATGCGACGGTCGAGAAACGCCTGCACGGCGATTTCGTTGGCGGCGTTGAGAACATTCGTTAAGCCGCCGCCATGCGCCAGCGCGTCGAGCGCCAGTTTCAGCGCCGGAAAACGCTCAAAATCAGGAGCTTCGAAGGTCAAGGTCGCGATCTTCGCGAAATCGAGCCGGGACGCGGGGGTGGCGAGGCGGTCCGGATAGCCGAGGCAATGGGCGATCGGCACGCGCATGTCCGGCGGGGCCATGCCGGCCGTCACCGATCCGTCCGAAAACGCCACGAGCCCGTGGACGATCGACTGGGGATGCACCACCACTTCGAGCTTTTCCGCCGGCACGCCGAAAAGATGATGCGCCTCGATCAGTTCGAGGCCCTTGTTCATCATGCCGGCGGAGTCGACGGTGATCTTGGGGCCCATCGCCCAATTCGGATGGTTGAGCGCCTCCTCGACCGTCGCGTCGTCGATGCGCTCCTTGCTCCAGGTCCGGAACGGGCCGCCCGAAGCGGTGACGATCATACGCTCGATACGGGACGGATCCTCGCCGCCGAGCGCCTGAAAAATGGCGTTGTGCTCGCTGTCGACGGGCAGCAATTGCGCCTTCGTCTTCTTCGCGGTTCGCATGAACGGCGCGCCGGCGCAGACAAGACATTCCTTATTGGCGAGCGCGACGTCACGGCCGACGGAAAGCGCGGCGTGGGTCGGTTCGACGCCGGCGGCGCCGACAATGGCGGAGACGAGGAGGTCGGCCTCCCGCAAGGCCGCCTCGATGACGGCCTCCCGCCCGGCTGCGACCTGAATGTTCGTGCCGGCAAGGGCTTCCTTCAGCTCGGAATAGGCGTTCTCGTCCCTTATGGCCGCGAATTCCGCCTTGGTGCGCCGCGCTATGTCGGCGAGCGCCCTGGCGTCGCGGCCGCCGGCGACCGCGGCGACGGAAAACCCCTCCGGATCGCGCTCCAGCAGATCGACGGTGGAGCGGCCGACCGAGCCCGTCGCGCCCAAAAGGACGATGCGGCGCGGCGCCGCCGCCTTGCCATTGGCTTGGCCGTTCAAATGTCCGTTTTTCAGAGCCATCAGTCTCACCAGAAAAAGAGGTTCGCCGCCGCCGACGGATCGCCTCTCGCCAAGCCGAGCGCCGCCGCGAAGGCGCAGGCGAAGATAAAGCCGTCCAGGCGGTCCATCACGCCGCCATGTCCGGGAATGAGCTGGCTCGAATCCTTGACGCCGAAGCGGCGCTTCACCGAGGATTCGAACAAATCGCCCATCTGAGAGATGGCGGCCGCCGTTACGGCGACCAGGAACGTCTCGAAACTCGCAAGCGCCGGGCCACCGCCAAAATAGGCCGTCGCCAATCCCAGAAGCGCGCCGCTGACCACGCCGGCGATCGTACCGGACCAGGTCTTTCCCGCCGAGACGCGGGGCCAAAGTTTCGGCCCGCCGATCAGCCTGCCGCCGAAATAGGCGAAAATATCCGTTCCCCAGACGATGGCGAAAAGGAAAGCGATGGCGAGGAGGCCGAATTCGAGCGACTCCCGCAGCCAGCAGACCGAGAAAGTCAGCGCCCCCGCATAGAAGACGCCCGTCGCGGCCCAGAGACGCCGCTCGCGTCCCGCGAGGATGGCGGCAACTCCTGCGAAAGCCGCCACTTCCAGCGCGGCGACGCCCGCCAGCCCGTTCCGGCCGAAGGCGGCCGCAGCCGCGACCGCCGCGCCGCCCGCAATGATCCGGGCCATGCGCCGCTCGCCGCCGATCAGCCCCTGCCATTCCCAATTCACGGCGAAGCCGGCGAAGAGCCAGAAAAAAGCGAAGACGTCGCCGCCGACGTAAAGGGTAAGGATAGCGGAGGCGACCAGAATGACGGCCGAAGCGACGCGCGGCCCGAGATCCGCGAATCCGCCCCCTTTGACGGCCCCCTTCTCCACCGCCCCGCTCACGATGCGGTTTTGGCGCTGCGCGGAGCCTCGACTCGGCCGAACCGGCGCTCGCGATGGGCATATTCCTGCAAAGCGGCGATCATGGCGGCGCGATCGAAATCCGGCCAAAGGATGGGCAGAAAGACAAATTCGGCATAAGCAGCCTGCCACAAGAGAAAATTCGACAGGCGCTGTTCGCCCGACGTACGGATGATGAGGTCCGGGTCGGGAATATCGGCTGTGTCCAGCCGGGCCGAAATGGCGTCCGCGTCGATGTCCTGCGGCTTGAGGCGACCCTCGGCGACCATTTCCGCCAGCGCCCGGGCGGCGGCGGCGATCTCCTGCCGGGCGCCGTAATTGAAGGCGACGACGAGGGTCAGACCCGTATTGGCCTGGGTCACCTGCTCCGCCTCCTTCAGCAGATCGGCGATTTCCGGCGCGAGATCGTCACGGGCGCCGATGACGCGCACGCGGACATTATTCGCATGCAGCTCGGCCAGATCGTTGCGGATGAAGCGGTGGAGCAGCCCGAGCAGGCTCTGCACCTCTTCACGCGGGCGCGACCAGTTCTCGGCCGAGAAGGAATAGACCGTGAGGTAAGAGATCTTCAGGTCGATGGCGGCCCGCACGGCCCGGCGCAGCGCCTCGACGCCCCGCCGATGGCCCTCGAAACGCGGCAACCCGCGCGCGGCCGCCCAGCGGCCATTGCCGTCCATGATCAGCGCGACATGGCGCGGGGCCGATTGAATGCCGAGGGCGGTCGTCGCCATTTCGAGAAAATCGCCTTCCGCCATCGTTTCGTTCCGAATCGCCGGCCGATCTTAGCAAAGGAGGCGGGCGGGCGCTTTCGCGCTCGAAGGGTCGCTCGAATGAGCTAGACCTGCATGATTTCTTTTTCCTTGGCGGCCAGAGCGGCGTCGATCTCCTTCACCGACTCGTCCGTCGCCTTCTGGACCTCGGTCTCGTGCCGCTTCTCGTCGTCTTCGGGAATGGCGTGATCCTTTAGGAGCTTCTTCAAAACGTCGATGCCGTCGCGGCGCACATGCCGCACGGCGACGCGCGCCTCCTCGGCGTATTTATGCGCGACCTTCACCAGTTCCTTGCGGCGCTGCTCGTTCAATTCGGGCATGCGGATGCGCAGCGTCTGGCCCTCGACGGTCGGCTGCAGGCCAAGATTGGCCTCGCGGATCGCCTTGTCGACGGCGATGACCAGGGCCTTGTCCCATACCGCCACCGCAAGCATGCGCGGCTCCGGAACGCTGACGGTCGCGACCTGGTTGAGCGGCGAAACTTGGCCATAGGCCTCGACATGGACCGGATCGAGCAGGCTCGCCGCGGCGCGGCCGGTGCGCAGCCCGCCAAATTCGTGCTTCAGCGTCGCGATCGCGCCCTGCATGCGGCGCCTGATATCCGCGAGATCGAATTTATCCGTCATGACCATCCATAACCTGTCTGTCCGCCGCCGCGCGCCTCTAGAACGCGCGCAGGAGGCGGCGGGCCGCCTGAACCTGAGCCCTCGGGACGCAGCGTCCCCGAGGCGAGGGCCCTTATGGCATGTTTTTCCTGCGCGCGCGCAAGAAAGACGCGCGCGCTTACGGCGCGACGAGGGTCGAGCGCCCCCCGCCCGAAAGAACCGAGGCGATCGCCCCGGCCTCAGCAATCGAGAAGACAATAATGGGTATCTTGTTCTCGCGCGCAAGCGCGAAGGCGGCCGTGTCCATCACAGCAAGATTTTGGGCGATGGCCTCGTCATGGGTCAGACGCTCATAGCGCCGGGCGTCGGGGTCGCGCTTGGGGTCCGCCGTATAGACGCCGTCGACCTGGGTCGCCTTGAGCACGGCGTCCGCGGAAAGCTCGGCTGCGCGCAGCACCGCGCCGGTGTCGGTGGTGAAGAACGGATTGCCCGTGCCGCCCGCCGCGATCACCACCCTGCCCTTGGCGAGATGGTGCAGCGCGGCGCGGCGCGAGAAGGATTCGCAAAGCGCCGGCATCGGCACGGCGGAAAGGCAACGCGCCTGCCGGCCCTGCATCTCGATCGCCTGCTCGAGCGCAAGGCCGTTCATGACCGTCGCGAGCATGCCGATTGAATCGGCGCGGGCGCGCTCTATGCCCGAGTCGGCGCCCTTTATGCCGCGAAAGAAATTCCCGCCGCCGACAACCACCGCGACTTCGTGGCCGGCCTCGGAAGCGGCGGCCAAATCTTTCGCGATGCGCGCCAGGGTGCCGGCGTCGAGGCCGTGCGTAGAGGGCCCCTGCAGCGCCTCGCCGGAGAGCTTCACGACCACGCGTTTATAGGACTTCGATGCGTGATCGGCCATGGCGGGTCTCTTGGCTGGCTTGGGCGGGGCGCAATCTACATACGAACCGCGCGCCGCCCCGGCAAGTGACCCTCGTCACGTCAGGCTGAACAAACCCTTACGGCCCGGGCTCACCGCCCGTCGCGCCGAAGACCTGACCGGTGGCGTAGCTCGATTCGGCGGAGGCCAGCAGAACATAGAGCGGCGCGATCTCCGCCGGCTGGCCGGGGCGTCCGATCGGCGTGTCGCCGCCAAACTGTTCGAGATGGTCTTGCGTCTGCCCGCCCGTCGGCTGCAAGGGCGTCCAGAACGGTCCCGGCGCGACGGCGTTGACGCGAATCCCCTTGGCGGCGAGTTGCTTCGCGAGTCCCCAGGTGAAGTTGAGAATGCCCGCCTTCGTCACGGCGTAGTCCAGCAACGCCTGCGAGGGCTGATAGGCGTTGATGGAGGTCGTGTTGATGATGGCGGCGCCCGGCGGCATATGCGGGATCGCCGCCTTGGTGATCCAGAACAGCGCATAGAGATTGGTGCGGAAAGTCCAGTCGAGCTCTTCCGTCGTGATCTCCATGATCGATTCATGCACATGCTGGCGCGCGGCGTTATTGACGAGAATGTCGAGGCCGCCAAGCTCGTTCACAGCGTCTTCGACGAGGCGCTTGCAGAACATTTCATCGCGAATGTCGCCGGGCAGCAAAGCGGCCTTCGCGCCCGCGTCGCATATCAGCGAGGCGACCTCCTGCGCGTCCGGCTCTTCCTCGGGGAGATAATTGATCGCGACATCGGCCCCCTCGCGCGCGAAAGCGATGGCCGCCGCGCGGCCAATGCCGGAATCGCCGCCGGTAATGAGCGCCTTGCGTCCCGCGAGCCGCCCCGAGCCGCGATAGCTTTTCTCGCCATGATCTGGAATCGGCCGCATCCTGCTCGCGAGCCCCGGCCAGGGCTGGGACTGCTTCCCGAAGGGCGGCTTGGGATAAAGCTCGCGCGGGTTTTTCAACTCCGCCTGCGCCGGCATGGCGGGCGGCGGCGGCTCGCTCTCAATGCCGTTCACCGAGATATTCTCCCGGATGGTTTCCTCCACCGATTGACGCTCCGCAGCCATGTCGACGCTCCCGGCGCCCCGCCAGTGGAGGCAAACGCGCTGGAGGCGGGAATTGTTTCCTGGCTTACCGCGCTTCTCCGCGCTCGAGCGGCCTGGCAGGCTTGGGCGGCCAGCGGAAACGGTGAATCAGCACTGTCCGAGGCGACGCCGATGCTGAACCGATCAGCCTCATGCGCCGCTAGTAGCGATCCCCCAAAATGCACGACCAAAGAAAAACGGCCGAGGCTCACGCCTCGGCCGTTCTGACGCCATCCCGAAGACGGCCTTCCGTCAGCCCTTCGCCGCCGCCGCAACCTCGGCCGCGAAATCGCTGGTCTGCTTCTCGATGCCTTCGCCGAGCGCGTAGCGCACGAAACCCTTGATCGCGATCGGGGCGCCGGCCTTGCCTTCGAGTTCCTTCACGGCCTGAGCGACGGTCTTGCCATTGTGCTCGGGATGGTTCGACGGCTGGTCGAGCAGACAGACTTCCTTGGCAAAGGTCTTGATGCCGGACTCGACGATTTTGGCCAGCACATTGTCGGGCTTGCCGGCGTTCTTCTCGCGCAACAGATTCGCCTCGCGCTCCACCACCGCCGGGTCGAGACCGGACGCGTCCATCGCCTGCGGATTGGCGGAGGCGACATGCATGGCGATCTCGCGGGCGAGCTTGGCCAGCACCTCCTTGTCGCCGGTCGATTCCAGCGCGACGATCACGGCGATCTTGCCCTGGCCGTCGACGACCTGGCCGTGCACATAGCGGCCGACGACGCCGTCGCCGACCGTGAGCGACGCGGCGCGGCGCAGCGTCAAGTTCTCGCCGATCGTGGCGATCGAGCTGGTGACGTTCTCGGCCACCGTGCCGCCGCCCGGATAGGCCTGCGCGCCGAGTTCGGCCGCGTCCGTCTTGCCGGTCGCGAGCGCGACTTCGGCGATGTTCTTGACGAGCGTCTGGAAGTCGGCGTTGCGCGAGACGAAGTCGGTCTCGGAGTTCACCTCGACCACGACGCCGGCCTTGTCGCCGGTGAGCGCGGCGACGAGACCCTCGGCGGCGACGCGGTCGGCCTTCTTGGCGGCCTTGGAGAGGCCCTTCTTGCGCAGCCAGTCGATCGCGGCCTCGAAATCGCCGTCGGTCGCGGTCAGTGCGCCCTTGCAGTCCATCATGCCGGCGCCGGTGCTTTCACGCAGTTCCTTGACGAGGGCGGCGGTGATCGTGGCCATGTCGAAATCCTTCTGTTGCGCCGTGCAATAGCGCGTCGATACGCAGCGTCGCAGGCTCTCTTGGGCGTTTATTGCGACGGGCGCCGACTCTGTTGAGCCGGCGCCCGAGTTAAAAGCGGAATGTGACGGTCCGGCTTACGCGGACAGCAGCGCGCGGGCCTGCTCGATCCAGCCGTCGCGGCCGATGCGGCCGTTGAGCTTGAGGTCGGCGTCGACCTTTTCGATGTCGGCCGGCGACATCGCGGCGAGCTGCCAATAGTGGTAGATGCCGCCATCGTTGAGCTTCTTGACAAGCTGCGGGCCGACGCCGTTGAGCTTGGCGAGATCGTCCGGCGCGCCGCGCGGCGCGGCCAGCAGCTCGAAGGCCTCGGTCGACTCATAGGCCGCAGGAGCTTCGGAAGCGACGGCCGCCTCGACCTCCGGCGCCTCGGCGGCGCCGAGATCGACGCCCAGCGCGCCCTGGCTGCGGCCGATGCCGTCGATCGCCGCCTTTGCGACGAGGTCGCAATAGAGCGCGATCGCACGGCCGGCGTCGTCATTGCCGGGGATCGGATAGCTCACGCCGTCCGGATCGCAATTGGTGTCGAGGATCGCCACGACCGGGATCTTGAGGCGGTTCGCCTCCTTGATCGCGAGCTGCTCCTTGTTGGTGTCGATAACGAAGATCAGATCGGGCGTGCCGCCCATGTCCTTGATGCCGCCCAGCGCCTTTTCGAGCTTGTCCTTCTCGCGGGTCAGCAGCAGGCGTTCTTTCTTCGTCACGCCCTGGGCGCCGGCCGAGAGTATCTCGTCGAGCTTGCGCAGGCGGTTGATCGAACCGGAAATGGTCTTCCAGTTGGTCAGCGTGCCGCCGAGCCAGCGGGAATTGATGTAATACTGGGCGCTGCGCTTCGCGGCGTCGGCGATCTGGTCCTGCGCCTGACGCTTGGTGCCGACGAAAAGCACGCGGCCGCCCTTGGCCACGGTGTCGGAGACCGTCTTCAGGGCCTGATGCAGCAGCGGCACCGTCTGGGCGAGGTCAATGATGTGGATGTTGTTGCGCTCGCCGAAAATGAAGGGGGCCATCTTCGGATTCCAGCGATGCGCCTGGTGGCCGAAGTGAGCGCCCGCCTCAAGGAGGCCGCGCATGTTGAAATCAGGAAGCGCCATTTTATTCTTCTCCGGTTGAACCTCGGCGAAAGCAAGGGAGAGAGGCCGGAAACCAGCCACCGGAAACGACGTCTTGGATCAGACGCCGCATATCCTTCGCCTGTGGGATGCGCGCGCTTATATGCGAAGCGGCCGATGGGAGCAATAGGCGCGTTTCGAGCGCGGGAAGACGGATTCGGCCCGCGCCGCCTGAGCAAAAGCGGGAGAAGGAAGATCGGCCGGCGAAGCTGATGAAGGCGACACGACAAGATCGGCGTCGGCCCATCCAAACTTTCTATATTGCGCCGCAAAATTTTTGATGGCCGCGACCAGTTGTCGCATGCGATGTTACTGTTTTCAAATGAAAAAGTAGATGATTTGAACGACTAAAAATAGGCGCCGCCGGCGCATTGCCAAGCGTTTTGAATCGAGCTAGGGTTACCTCGATGCGGCAAGTATTCAGGTAAAAAACAAACAGGGGGAAAACACATGGCCGTCAACGTTCACAGCTCCGGCGACATCGGCAAGATGCTCATTTGGGTTGCCGCCTTCGTCGGCTTCATCGTCGTCGCTCTCACCTGGGTTCCGGATTGGATCTCCCCCGAGGGCACGAACGGCACGGGCAACAACCGCGAAGCTCTCGGCTCCGCTGGCGTCGGCTCGACCGCCCGTATGATCCAGTAATAACCCCTGCCTGTGACTTGCCGGGAGCGGCCGCTCCCGGTTTTGTCTATGCAGGGTCGGACGTTCTGCGAGCGATCCGACAAAAAGGAGCCGACGTTCTCGATCAATTCGAGCGTCGGCCTCCTTGTTTTTTAAGTGATTTTTGGTTTTTTAAGCGATTTTTCGATGCCTCAGCCGCAAGCTTCAGAATTCAATCCCCGCCTGGGCTTTCACGCCCGCAGAAAAGTGATGCTTCACCTGCGCCATCTCCGTAACGAGATCGGCCGCGGAGATCATTTCGGGCTTGGCGTTTCTGCCCGTGACGACGACATGCAAATCCGTGCGCCGCGCGCCGAGCTTAGCGATGACTTCATCAAGCGGCAGATGGTCGTAACGCAGCGCAATGTTCAATTCGTCCAGCACCAGCAGGCGTATCGCCAGGTCGTCCATCAGTTCACACGCCGTCTCCCAGGCGCGGCGCGCCGCCGCCTCGTCGCGGGTGCGGTCCTGCGTCTCCCAGGTGAAGCCCTCGCCCAGCGTATGCCAGGCGACCTGTCCCAGCTTTTCCAGCATCTCCCGCTCGCCCGTGCGCCACGCGCCCTTGCCGAACTGCACGACGCCGATTTTCCAGCCATGCCCCAGCGCGCGCAGGGCCAGACCGAAAGCGGCGGTGGACTTCCCTTTCCCCGGCCCGGTATGGACCATGAGCAGGCCCTTTTGGGCGATCGACTTCGACGCGACCTCGGCGTCCTGAACCGCCTTGCGCTTCTCCATCTTTTCGCGATGACGGCGGGCGGCGTCTTTTTCCGGATCGTCTGTCAAGAGCGGTTCCTTGCCGTTTGACGTGAAGGTGACGCGCGCATATGAGTGAAAGCGACGGTCCTTCGCAAGAAGGCGAATAGGGAACGCGGTGCGGACAGGCCCAGGCTGGGCCGGCCCAAATCCGCGGCTGCCCCCGCAACTGTAACCGGGAATGCCGCGCCATCGGCCACTGGGCGAAAGTCTGGGAAGGCGGCGCGGATGTGGCTCCCGGAAGCCAGGAGACCTGCCGTCGCGGCGATCGCTTCGATCCGCCTGTCGAAACATATCGCCGCCGGTGGGGCGGCAGGGAGACGCAAATGAATAACGCCGCCGCCATCCGCACCCTCTCCGCCTCCAGGATCGAGTCGCTGAAAGCCGCCTTTGTCGCGCTCGTCATCGGCCTCGGGCTCGTTTATGGCGCGGGCTTCGCGAATTCCGAGACCGTGCACGACGCGGCGCATGATTCGCGCCACGCGCTCTCCTTCCCCTGCCACTGACCGCCGCTCACACGCCCCGTGATCGCGCGCCTTTTGGCGGCCGGCCTCGTCGCCGGCATTGTTGCTGGCCTCGCCGTCGCGGCCCTGCAGCACGTCGCTACGACTCCCCTCATCCTCGCCGCCGAGGTCTATGAGACGGCGCAGCACGTCCATGAGGGAATCGCCGAGCAGGCGGGGCCGGCCTTCGAAGGCCTGCGCCGCACCTTCGCGACCAGCCTCGCGACGATCGCCGTCTCGACCGGCTATGCGCTCGTCCTGCTCGCCTGCATGCTCTTTGCGGGCGAGCGCATCGGACCGCGCCGCGCCGCCCTCTGGGGCTCCTGCGCCTTCGCCGCCACCGGGCTTGCGACGAGCCTCGGCCTCGCCCCGCAATTGCCCGGCGCGGCGGAGACGGATCTTGCGGGGCGTCAGATCTGGTGGCTCGCGACCGCCGCGTCGACCGGCGCGGGGCTCTTTGCGCTGCTGCGGTTCGACCATATCGCGGCCAAGGCGATGGGCGTCGCGCTGCTCGTCGCGCCGCATTTCTTCTGGCCCACGCCCGCAACGCCCGAGAGCGCCGTTCCGGCGGAACTCGCGGCGCGCTTCGCCGCGGCGTCTCTCGCCGTTCAGGCGTCGAGCTGGGTGCTCGCCGGCGCCCTCGCCGGACTCATTTGGAGCCTCATCTCGCGTGACGAAACGGAAGCCGCATGAGCGCAGCGAAAATCCCCGTCACCATCGTCACGGGCTTTCTCGGCGCCGGCAAGACGACGCTTATCCGCCATGTTCTGGAGAATGCGCGCGACCGCCGGCTTGCGCTGGTCATCAATGAGTTCGGCGATGTCGGCGTCGACGGCGACATCCTGCGGGCCTGCGGCGTAGAGAATTGCCCGGAAGAGAATATTGTCGAGCTGGCGAATGGCTGTCTGTGCTGCACCGTCGCCGACGATTTCGCGCCGGCGATCGAAGCGTTGCTCGCGCATGAAAAGCGCCCCGACCACATTATCATCGAGACCTCCGGCCTCGCTTTGCCAAAGCCGCTGATCAAGGCGTTCGACTGGCCGGCCATCCGCTCGAGGCTCACGGTCGACGGCGTCATCGCCATCATCGACGGCAAGGCGGTCGCGGAAGGCCGTTTCGCCGATGATCCCGACGCCATCGCGCAGGAGCGCGCCGAGGCGGAAAGGATCGATCACGACAATCCGCTCGAAGAGGTTTTCGAAGACCAGCTCGCTTGCGCCGATCTCGTGATCCTCAACAAGACGGATCTTCTCGACGAGGCCGAAGAGGCGCAAGTCGCATCGCAGCTCGCGCAAGGCGCGCGCGACAGCGTGAAGGTCGTGCGCGCGCGCGACGGCCGGGTCGATCCGCTCGTGCTGCTCGGCCTCGCCGCCGCTGCGGAAGACGATCTCGCCAGCCGGCCGTCGCATCACGACGCGGAGCCCGATCACGACCATGACGATTTCGACAGTTTCGTCGTGAGCCTTCCCTCCGTCGCCGATCCCGCCGCGCTCGTCGCGAGACTCGGCGACATCGCCCGCGCGCATGACGTGTTGCGGGTGAAGGGCTTCGTCGAGGTCGCCGGCAAGCCGATGCGGCTGCTTGTGCAAGGCGTCGGCGCGCGCATCCAGCATCATTTCGACCGCGCCTGGAAGCCCGGAGAAGAACGCGCCAGCCGCCTCGTGGTCATCGGCGAAAAAGGTCTCGATCGCGACGCCATCGCCGCCATGCTGGCGCAGCCGTGACGCGCCATGCATCTCCTCCCGCGCGATCTTCATAGTCTCGACGATTCCGGCGCGGCGACGGATCTTGGCCAGACTCCGGCCGACATCGTCTTTCTGTCCTTCTCCGACTCCGAATTGCGCCTCGTCGCGCGCCTGCATGCGCAAGACGGCGCTTTGCCCGGCCTGCGCTGCGCGCCGCTCGCGCAATTGACGCACCCCTACTCCGTCGACCTCTATCTCGACACCGTGGCGCGACACGCAAAGCTGATCGTCGTGCGCCTGCTCGGCGGCAAGGAATATTGGGCCTATGGCGTCGAGCAGCTTGAAGCGCTCGCGCGTGCGCGCAACATTTCCCTCGCCCTTGTGCCGGGCGATACAGTCGAGGATTTGCGCCTCACGCAGGCTTCGACGCTTCACATCGAGACGCTCACGCGCATTTGGCGTTTCTTCCAGGATGGCGGGCCGGAGAATATTCGCTCTTTTCTCGGCTACGCATCTACGCTCGCTGGACGTCCCGCCGACTGGTGCGAGAGCGTGACCGTCGCCAATGCCGGTCGCTTCGAAGCGGGCCGCCGTTTTCCATACCCTCATGCTGAGGAGGCTCCGAGAGGAGCCGTCTCGAAGCACGAGGGTAAGGAAAACAGCAGCCCGACGGCGCGTCCTCGTCCTTCGAGACGCCCGCTTCGCGGGCTCCTCAGGATGAGGACGCTCTCTGCAATTGCGCACAAGACCGCGTTGCGCGCCACGATCGTTTTCTATCGCTCGCTCTATCTCGCCGACGACACCGCGCCCATCGTCGCTCTCGCGGATGCGCTAAGCGAGCGCGGCTTCGCGGTCGACGCGCTCTATGTCGCGAGTCTCAAAGAGCCGGAGAGCGAAGCCTTTGTCGCGCAGGCGCTCGACGCCTTCGCGCCCGACATCATTCTCAACGCCACGGCCTTCTCGGCGCGCCGCGACTCCGGCGCCGTGCTCGACCGCGCCGACGCGCCCGTGCTGCAAGTCGCGCTCGCCACCTGCATGCGCGAGGCCTGGGAAAATTCCGCGCGCGGCGCCAACGGCGCCGATCTCGCGATGAATATCGTGCTACCGGAAGTCGACGGCCGCATTTTCACGCGCGCCATTTCCTTCAAGGAAACCGCCGAACGCGGCGCCGCGGAGCTCAACGAGCCCCGCCATGCGCCGGACACATCTCGCATCGCCTTCGTCGCCGACCTCGCGGCCAATTGGGCGCGGCTGCGCCGCAAGCCGAACTCGGAAAAGAGCCTTGCGCTCATCCTCTCCGACTACCCCGCGCGGCGCGGACGCGGCGGCTACGCCATCGGCCTCGACGTGGAAGCGAGCGTCGCGGAGATCGTCGCAGCGCTGCGCGAAGCGGACTATTCCCTCGACTCCCAACCGTCATTGCGAGCCGAAGGCGAAGTAATCCAGTGCGACAATATAAGCGCCGCGAAACGTCCCTCCCTCTTCTCCTTCGAAAGGAAAAATGAGGAGTGTAGGCCGATCATTCGCGCGCTCGAAGACGCGACGCATGTGATCGACATTCCCGTCGCCGACTATCGCGCGTGGCTGTCCGATCTTCCCGCCGAATTCGTCGCAACCATCAGTGAAACATGGGGCGCGCCTCACAACGACCCTTCCGTCATCGGCGACGCCTTCCGCTTTTCCTGCATCGTCGGCGGTAATCTCCTCATCGCCCTACAACCCGATCGCGGCGCGCGGACGGCGCGCTACGAAACCTATCACGACATGCAGCGCCCGCCGCGCCACGCCTATGTCGCCTTCTATCTGTGGCTGCGCCATGCGTGGAAGATCGACGCGCTCCTTCACCTCGGCGCGCATGGCACGCTCGAATGGCTGCCGGGCAAATCGGTGATGCTTTCCGAAACTTGCGCGCCCGAAGCCGTGCTCGGTCCGACGCCGCTCATCTATCCCTTCATCGTCAACGATCCCGGCGAAGCCGCGCAGGCCAAGCGCCGCACGGGCGCCGTGACCATCGGCCATCTCACGCCGCCGCTCGTCGAGGCGGGGCTCTTCGACGCCGCGGCAGCGATCGAAACGCTGCTCGATGAATATGCGACGGCGGCTTCGCTCGATCCGCGCCGGGCGAAACTCATCGCCGGCGCCATTCTGGACGAAGCCGAACGCAGCGGCCTTGCGGCCGAATGCGGCGTGACGCGAGAGACCGACATTGCAGAAACGCTGACGCGGCTCGACGCCTGGATGTGCGACTTGAAGGAAATGCGCATCGGCGACGGGCTGCATGTCTTCGGCCGCGCCGACGACGATCCTGTGCGCAACGCCTGCGCAGCCAGCGAACGCCGCGCATTGATCCACGCGCTTTCAGGCCGCTTCGTGGAGCCCGGTCCGGCCGGCGCGCCGTCGCGCGGCCGCGCCGATGTGATCCCCACGGGCCGCAATCTTTTCTGCATCGACCCGCGCCACGCGCCGACGCAAACGGCTTACGACATCGGCCGCCGCGCCGCGCATGAGATCATGACGCGGCATGCGCAGACGCATGGCGAATATCCGCGCCATGTCATGCTCGATTTGTGGGGCAGCGCGACCATCCGCACAGGCGGCGAGGATTTCGCGCAGGCGCTCGCTCTTCTGGGCGTCGCGCCGCGCTGGGACGCCGCGAGCGCGCGCGTCATCGGCTTCGAGATCCTGCCGCAGGCGAAGCTCGACTTTCCACGCGTCGACGTGACGCTGCATGTTTCGGGCCTCTTCCGCGACATGTTCCCCGGCCTCATCGCGCTTTTTGACGACGCCGTGCGCGCTGTGGCTGCGCTGGACGAAGACCCGGCGTTCAATCCGCTGAAGGAAGCGGACGGTCTCACGCGCATCTTCGGGGCTGCGCAGGGAAGCTACGGCCTTGGCGTGAGCGATAAAATTGTGCGCGGCGAATGGTTGTCGCGCGACGATCTCGCCAGCGCTTATCTCCAGTCCGGCGGCCACGCGCTCGATCGCGCGGGCGAGAGCGCCCCGGCGATGGAGGCTTTCAGCGCGCAGGTCGCGCGCGCCGAGGCGCATGTTCATGTGCAGGACATGGCGGAAGTCGACGTCCTTGCCGGCCCCGCCTTCGCCGATTTCGAAGGCGGCTTCGCGGCGGCCAATAAAATGCTCGGCGGCGACGCGGATTTCGTGCATCTCGACGCGACGCGTCCCGAGAATCTGCGCGCGCGCCCGCTCCGGGACGAAATCGCCCGCGCGCTGCGCATGCGCCTCGCCAATCCGCGCTGGCTCGAAAGGCAGATGCGACACGGCCATCGTGGCGGCGCGGAAATTGCGGAAGGGATCGACAATCTTTACGCCTTCGCCGCGACGAGCGGTCTTGTCAGCGATGCGCAATTCGACCTTGCTTTCTCGGCGACGCTTGGCGACGACAAGGTGCGCGCTTTCCTCGCGCGGGAAAATCCCCGCGCGCTGGAGGCTGTCGCCCATGTCTTCAACGAGGCGCTAAGGCGCGCGCTCTGGCGCTCGCAGCGCAACAGCGTGCGCGACATACTGTCAAAGGTCGGAGGCGATCATGTCGCCGGCCTTTGAGATCAAGGGCTGGTGTCCCAGCACGCATCGCCCGATGGAAAGCGGCGACGGCCTGCTCATCCGCGCAAAATCGAAAGAGTCCGCTCTGACCCCGGCGCAATTGCGCGCAGTCGCGGAAATTGCGACGGATTGCGGCAACGGTCTCGTCGATCTCACGCAGCGCGCGCAATTGCAGTTGCGCGGGCTGCGGGCCGAGACGCTGGAGGACGCGCGGCGCCGCCTGCAAAAGCATGAACTTTACTTCCCCGCGCAGGGCTCGCGCGTCGATATTCTCTCTGGCGGTTTTCACGGAAAAAGCGCGCCCGCCGCTTTCGACGTCAATGCGCTTGTCGCCGAATTCCGGCTTCTCGAAGAGCGCGACGCGGCGCTCCGCGGAGTTCCTCCCAAATTCCTGATCTCCCTCGACGCCGCCGGCGGCGCGTTAGCCGATGCGCAGGCCGATATTCGCATCGAGGCGATCGACGCGACGCGCGCCGCGATCTGCGTCGCGGGCGCGCCGGGTTTTGGAGCGGTTGTCCCGGCGGAGAAGGTCGCGGCGACGACGACCGCGTTGATGCGCGCTTTCATGAAGTTGCGCGCGGATTGGCCCGCCGAACTGCGGCGCATGCGGCGCGTCGTGGGCGAACACGGCCTCGACTCCTTGTTGCGTGAAGCAGGGGTCGCCATGCAACCCTATGAATGGCGCGCGCCCATATCGGCGCATGCGGTTCTCGGCGTCAAACAGCAAGAAAGCTCCATATCCGTCGGCGTCGCGGCGCCCTGCGGCCGCTGGCGCGCGCGAGACCTCGTCGCGCTCGCCGAACTCGCGGAATTGCATGGCTGCGATCTGCTGACGCCGACGCACTGGCGCGTCTTCATCGTCCCTGCCGATAGCCTCGAGGCCGCGCAACGCATCATCGACGGAGCCCGCGCGCTCGACCTCATCATATCCGGCAGCGATCCGCGCCTTTCCGTCGTCGCCTGCCCCGGCGCGCCGGAGTGCTCCCAGGGCCGTGGGCCGACCCGTGCGGCTCTTGCGCGCCTTGCGCCGCTGGCGCAAAAGCTTGCGGGAGAAGATGGCGTCGGTCTCCATATCTCCGGCTGTGCGAAAGGCTGCGCGCATCCCGGCGCCGCGCCCGTGACGCTTATCGCCAATGGCGAACGTTTCAATCTCGTCGACCGAGGCAAGGCCGGCGACGCGCCGCGATTGGAGGGGCTGGACATCGACGCCGTCGAAAGCGCGCTCGCCAGGCGCGCAGAGGAAAAAATATGTCCGACGCACTGACTTACATTCGCGATGGCGCCGCGATCTACGAACGCTCCTTCGGGATCATCCGCGCGGAGGCCAATCTCGCGCGCTTCTCGCCGGAGGAAGAGAAAGTCGCGGTGCGGATGATCCATGCCTGCGGCATGGTGGAGCTTGCCGACGACATCGACTTCTCGCCGACTTTCGCAGCGGCCGCCAAAGCCGCTTTGCGCAGGGGCGCCCCCATTCTGTGCGACGCGAATATGGTCGCGCATGGCGTGACGCGCGCGCGTCTTCCCGCGAATAACCCGGTCGTCTGCACGCTCGTTGAACAGAATGTCGCGGCGCTCGCCGCCGAACTCGGCAATACGCGCAGCGCCGCCGCGATGGAGCTGTGGCGCAATCGGCTGGAGGGCGCCGTCGTTGCGATCGGCAATGCGCCGACGGCCCTTTTCCGTCTGCTCGAAATGCTCGACGAGGGCGTGGCGCGTCCGGCCGCCGTCATCGGCATGCCTGTCGGCTTCGTGGGCGCCGCCGAGTCGAAGGCCGCGCTCGCCGCGGACGGACGCGTTCCCTATGCGATCGTGAAAGGCCGCAAGGGCGGCAGCGCCATGGCCGCCGCCGCCGTCAACGCGCTGGCGAGCGAGAAGGAATGAAGCCGCGCACGCAAAAAGCCGGCGCGCTGATCGGCGTGGGCCTCGGTCCCGGCGATCCGGAGCTCGTTACGGTGAAGGCCGCGCGCCTCATCGGCGAAGCGAAAACTGTCGCCTATTTCGGCAAGCCGGGAAGACCGAGCAACGCCCGCGCGATCGCGGAGCGCTATTTTGCGCCGGGCTGCGAAGAACTGCCGCTTCTTTATCCGGTGACGACCGAAATTCCCTTCGTCGAACCCGGCTACGTCTCGGCGCTCGGGGAATTCTATGAAGAAAGCGCGAAGCGCCTCGGCTCGCAGCTTGAAACGGGCTGCGACGTCGCGCTTCTCTGCGAAGGAGACCCGCTGCTCTACGGTTCCTTCATGCATATGTTCACGCGTCTCGACGGACGCTTTCGCGTCGAGATTTGCGCGGGCGTGTCCGGCATGTCCGGCTGTTTCGCCGCCGCGCGGCAACCCATGACATGGGGCGACGACGTGCTCACCGTTCTCCCGGCGACGCTCGACGAAGACCTGCTGACCGAGCGTCTGAAGACGACCGACGCCGCCGTCGTGATGAAGCTCGGCGGCAATTTCCCGAAACTGCGCCGCGCCCTGACGCGCGCCGGCGTCATTTCGCGGGCGATCTATGTCGAGCGCGGAACGATGGCGGGCGAAAAGATCATGCGCTTTACGGAGAAGCATGACGACGTCGCGCCCTATTTCTCCATGGCGCTCGTGCCCGGAGAGGGGCGGCGCCCATGAGCGGCGTTCTCCACATTGTCGGGCTCGGACCGGCGGATGAACGCTGGCTGACGCTCGAAGCGCAGGAAGCGCTCCGCGACGCGCAGGACATTATCGGCTATGAGCCCTATGTCGCGCGCGTGCCGGTGCGCGAGGGCCAGACCCGGCTCGCCAGTGACAATCGCGTCGAAATCGACCGCGCGAAGGAAGCGCTGTCGCGCGCGATGCAAGGCCGTGTCGTCGCCGTCGTCTCCGGCGGCGATCCCGGCGTTTTCGCCATGGCCGCCGCGGTGTTCGAAGCGGTTGACAACGGGCCGCGCGCATGGCGCGAACTCGACATCCGCGTCGCGCCGGGCGTATCCGCCATGCAGGCCGCCGCCGCGCGTCTCGGCGCGCCGCTCGGTCACGACTTCTGCGCCATCTCGCTTTCGGACAATCTGAAACCCTGGGCCGTCATCGAGAAGCGGCTCGAACATGCGGCGAAGGGCGACTTCGTCATCGCGCTCTACAATCCTGCGTCGCGCGCGCGCCCGACCCGCATCGCCGACGCCTTTGCGCATTTGCGAAAATTTCTGCCGGGCGAGACTTTCGTGAGCCTCGCAAAATCGATCGGACGCGCGAAAGAGGAAATCATCTTTTCGTCGTTGGAGGCAGTCGATCCTTGCGAGGTCGACATGTCGACTCTCGTGATCATCGGCGCGAGCGGCACGAAGCGGATCTCTCGCGAAGGGGCGCGCGACTGGGTCTATACGTCGCGAAAGGCGACGTGATGGAGAAATGGCTCTCCATCATCGGCATTGGAGAAGACGGCGCCGAAGCGCTCGCGCCGGCCGCGCGGGCGCTGATCGCGCAGGCGACCTTGATCGTCGGCGGCGCGCGGCACCTTGCGCTTGTCGGCGACGCCTCCGCCGAACGTTTGCAATGGCCCTCTCCATTGACGGACGCATTGCCGACAATATGCGGGCGACGCGGAAAGCCGACAGTCGTGCTCGCATCCGGCGATCCTTTCTTTTACGGCGTCGGCGACCTCATTGCGCGCCATGTCGCCCGAGACGAGATCCTGTGCATTCCCTCGCCCTCCGCATTTTCGCTCGCCGCGTCGCGGCTCGGCTGGAGCCAGCAGGATTGCGCGCTCCTCTCGCTGCATGGCCGCGCCTTCGAACGGCTTACGCCGCAACTTCAACCTCGCGCGCGGATCATCGCACTTTCCTGGGACGAGACCACGCCCGCTCGGATCGCCGCTCATCTCGCCTCGAAAGGAATGGGCGCCTCGCGCCTTTTCGTTCTCGAACATCTCGGCGGCCCGCGTGAGCGCCTGCGCGAAACGCGCGCCGGCGCATTCGATCTGGACGGGGTCTGCGCGCTCAATGCGGTCGCCATCGAAATCGTCGCCGAGCCGGGCGCGAGGATCATTCCGCTCGCTCCGGGCCTACCGGACGCGTGGTTCGAAAATGACGGCCAGCTCACCAAACGCGAAGTCCGCGCCGTCACGCTTTCCACGCTGGCGCCGCGCAAGGGCGAAACATTGTGGGACATTGGCGCCGGGTCGGGCTCCATCTCCATTGAATGGATGCTCAGCCATCCAGCCAATCGCGCCATTGCGATCGAACGCGATCCGGAGAGGGCCGCGCGCATCGCGCGCAACGCTCTCGCGCTCGGCGTCCCGGACCTCGACATCGTCACCGGCGCCGCGCCGCAAGCGCTCGAAGCGCTTCAACAGCCCGATGCGATTTTCATCGGCGGCGGGGCCGATGAAGAAACGCTCGAGGCGGCATGGCGGCGCCTTCCCGTGAACGGACGCATCGTCGTCAACGCCGTCACGCTCGAAACGCAGACGCTGCTCGTTCGAGCTTTCGAAGAAAAAGGCGGCGATCTGACATATCTGCAGTTCTCGCGCGCGCATCCCGTCGGACGCTTCCACGCGCTCGATCCCGGCATGGCGGTGCTGCAATGGCGCACGACGAAACAGTGAGATATGCGGCTGGCATTGGCGCGCGCCGAGGCGTCGCGGCTGAGGCGATCGTCGATCTCGTCCGCGAGGTTGCGGGGCGACACGACGCGCCGCTCGAGCGCCTGTCGCTCTGCACCCTGGAAAGCAAAGCAGAGGAGCCTGGCGTCCAGGAAGCCGCGCGCATGCTCGGCGTCCCGCTCGTTTTTCTGCCGCTCGAAGCGCTGAAAGCGCGCAAAGGCGCAGCGCCCACGCATTCGCCGCGCGTGCAGGCGATGTTCGGCGTCGGCAGCGTCGCCGAAGCCGCCGCGCTTGTCGGCGCCGGCCCCAAAAGCAGATTGCTGGCGCCGCGCCTCGCGACGCCTTACGCCGCCTGTGCGCTTGCTGTCGGCGCCGAGGAAGTAGAATGACCGTGCATTTCATCGGCGCCGGCCCCGGCGCCGCCGATCTCCTGACCATCCGCGGCCGCGACCTGATCGCTCGTTGTCCCGTCTGCCTTTACGCCGGTTCGCTGGTGCCCAAAGGCGTGCTGGCCTATTGCCCGGATGGCGCGCGCATTATTGACACGGCGCCGCTCTCGCTCGACGACATCATCGCTGAAATGAAGTCGGCGCATGATGCGGGATTCGAGGTTGCGCGGCTTCATTCCGGCGACCTTTCGGTTTGGAGCGCTGTCGGCGAACAGACGCGGCGGCTCGACGCGCTCGGCATTCCCTACGACATGACGCCGGGCGTGCCTGCTTTCGCCGCCGCCGCAAGCGCCCTGAAGCGCGAGCTGACGCTTCCCGAAGTCGCGCAATCGCTCGTGCTTACGCGCACCTCCGGCCGCGCCTCCGCCATGCCGGAACGCGAAAAGCTGGCGACCTTCGCGCAATCCGGCGCGACGCTCGCCATCCATCTTTCCATTCACGTTCTTCCGCGCGTCGTCGAAGAGCTCACGCCCTTCTATGGCCCGGAATGTCCCGTTGCGATCGTCTACCGCGCCTCCTGGCCGGACGAGCGCGTGCTGCGCGGCGTCCTCGCCGATATCGAGGCGCGCGCCGCCGAGGCGCCGATGGAGCGCACCGCCCTCATTCTCGTCGGCCCGTCGCTCGCGGCGGAAGCTTTCCGCGAAAGCGCGCTTTACGACGCCGGCTATGATCGCCGTTTCCGGCCGCGAGGCGGCGTTTGACGCCCGGCGTTCTCATCGCGGCGGCGCGCTCGAGCTCTGGCAAGACCACGCTCGCGCTTGGCCTGATGCGCGCCTTGACGCGCCGCGGAATGCGCGTCGCCGCGGTCAAATGCGGGCCTGATTATATTGATCCCGCCTTTCACGCGGCGGCGACCGGCCGGGACAGCCTGAATCTCGATTCCTGGGCGATGGAGGCGGACACGATCGTTGCGCTTGCGGCGCTGGCGGGCGCAGATGCGGACATTATCGTGGCCGAAGGGGCGATGGGCCTCTTTGACGGCGCGCCGGGCGGCGCGGCCGGCGTCGGCGCGAGCGCCGATGTCGCCGCCCTGCTCGGCTGGCCTGTGCTGATCGCGCATGACGTGTCCGGACAGGCGCAGACGGCGGCGGCGCTCCTGCGCGGGCTTTCACTGCATGATCCGCGCGTCGTGGTCGCCGGCGTCGTCCTCAATCGCGTCGGAAGCGAGCGACATGAACGCCTCGTCGCTGAAAGCCTTCAAACCGTCGGGCTGCCGGTTTTCGGATCATTGCCTCGCAGCGACGCAATCACCTTGCCGGAACGTCATCTCGGCCTCGTTCAAGCGGGCGAAACGGCTGAAATCGAAAATCGGCTGGAGGCGCTGGCGGATTTCGTCGAGGCGCATGTCGACGTCGACGCCGTCGTCGCTTCGGCTCGCGCCGGCGAAACGCCGCCGCCTCGAATGGCGCCCAACCTCGCGCCGCCGGCGCAATGCATCGCGGTCGCGCGCGACGACGCTTTTTCCTTTTTTTACCCGCACCTCGCGCAAAGCTGGCGACGCGCCGGGGCTGAGCTTCGCTTCTTTTCGCCATTGGCGAACGAGCCGCCGCCACAGGATTGCGATCTCTGCTGGCTCCCCGGCGGCTATCCCGAGCTTCACGCCGGCAAGCTCGCCGCCGCCAATATGTTCTTCGAGGGTCTTCGCCGCTTTTCCCGGACCAAACCCGTTCATGGGGAGTGCGGCGGCTATATGGCGCTGGGGCGCGTCTTGATCGACGCCGACGGTCGACCGCATCGAATGGCCGAACTGCTCGGGCTCGAGACAACCTTCGCCAAGCGCAGGCTGCATCTGGGCTATCGCCGCGCGACGATCGAGAAGGATCACTTTCTCGGCCCCGCCGGACGAGCGCTGCGGGGTCACGAATTTCATTATGCCAGCGTGCTGAAAGAGGAAGGGACGCCCTTTGTCCAGGCCCGCGACGCCTATCGCGACGCCGACGCTCCGGCAGGTCTACGGGACAGCTTCATTTCCGGCTCATTCTTTCATCTGATCAACTGAAGCCGCCCCGAAAATCCAAACGCTGCCGCGCGATCAGGACAAAAAAAGGGGCCGCCGGAAAGCCAGCGGCCCAAGTCAAGGGAGGAAACGCCCAAGGAGGGCTACGAAGCGAGACAAAACCTCGCTGCGTCTCTCTTTTGTAATGCTGCATCGCACAAGTGTCAAGGCAGTTTTTGCTGCGCCGCAATTAGATGCGCAACGGGAGGATCCGGAAAATAGCGGCGCGGCCGCCAATTCTTTGAAAGTAAGGGAGTTTGGATGCGGGGGTAGGATTTGAACCTACGACCTTCAGGTTATGAGCCTGACGAGCTACCGGGCTGCTCCACCCCGCGGCAGGGAGCGAATAGGGCGTGGCGACTGGCGAATAGTTTGGTCTACTCGCTATTCGCCACTCCCTATTCGCTTGCCGTTTTTTTGCGAGATCGTTGAAGAGGAGGATGTGTTTGGCAGGCCTGGCGACGACCTACTCTCCCAGGTCTTGAGACATAGTACCATTGGCGCGGAAGCGTTTGACGGCCGAGTTCGGGATGGGATCGGGTCTGATCGCTTCGCCGAGGGCCACCAGGCCGGCGAAACACATTTCGAAGCAAGAGGGGCAGTCGGCAGTCGGGCTTCGGCAGTCGATTTCCGACTGCCTACTGCCGATTGCCGAAGCCCGCTATGGTCTTTCTATTTGTTTTTTTGCCATCGCCGTTTGCGATGGGCGTTGATAAATGAGAGCGATCAAGCCGATCGAGCTATTAGTACCGGTAAGCTACGCAGGTCGCCCTGCTTCCACACCCGGCCTATCAACGTGGTCGTCTTCCACGGCTCTCGAGGGAGAACTGGTTTTGAGGTGGGTTTCCCGCTTAGATGCATTCAGCGGTTATCCCGTCCATACATAGCTACCCTGCACTGCGGCTGGCGCCACAACAGGTCCACCAGAGGTATGTTCATCCCGGTCCTCTCGTACTAGGGACAAATCCTCTCAATTCTCCGACACCCACGGCAGATAGGGACCGAACTGTCTCACGACGTTCTGAACCCAGCTCACGTACCACTTTAATCGGCGAACAGCCGAACCCTTGGGACCTTCTCCAGCCCCAGGATGTGATGAGCCGACATCGAGGTGCCAAACAACCCCGTCGATATGGACTCTTGGGGGTTATCAGCCTGTTATCCCCGGCGTACCTTTTATCCGTTGAGCGATGGCCCACCCACTCGGGACCACCGGATCACTATGACCGACTTTCGTCTCTGCTCGACTTGTCTGTCTCGCAGTCAGGCAGGCTTATGCCATTGCACTCGACGAGCGATTTCCGACCGCTCTGAGCCCACCATCGCGCGCCTCCGTTACTCTTTGGGAGGCGACCGCCCCAGTCAAACTGCCTACCATGCATTGTCCCGGACCCGGATGACGGATCGCGGTTAGACATCCATGACGATAAGGGTGGTATTTCAAGGGTGGCTCCACCAGAGCTGGCGCCCCGGCTTCAAAGCCTACCACCTATCCTACACATGCCGACACGAATGCCAATGCAAAGTTACAGTAAAGGTGCACGGGGTCTTTCCGTCTGACCGCAGGAACCCCGCATCTTCACGGGGAATTCAATTTCACTGAGCTGACGTTGGAGACAGCGGGGAAGTCATTACGCCATTCGTGCAGGTCGGAACTTACCCGACAAGGAATTTCGCTACCTTAGGACCGTTATATTTACGGCCGCCGTTTACCGGGGCTTCAATTCAAGGCGTGAACCTCTCCTCTTAACCTTCCGGCACCGGGCAGGCGTCAGACCCTATACGTCATCTTGCGATTTCGCAGAGCCCTGTGTTTTTGTTAAACAGTTGCCACCCCCTGGTCTGTGCCCCTCCCACCTGCTTGCGCAGATAGAAGGCCTCCTTATCCCGAAGTTACGGAGGTAAATTGCCGAGTTCCTTCAACGTCATTCTCTCAAGCGCCTTGGTATGCTCTACCAGTCCACCTGTGTCGGTTTCGGGTACGGTCTGATGCGGAGGCTATTTCCTGGCGCGAGTTCACTGCCCGGACAATCCAGTAAGTCCAGACAATCTACCCCACGCGTCACCATCCGCTGGCTCACGAATATTAACGTGATTCCCATCGACTACGCCTTTCGGCCTCGCCTTAGGGACCGGCTAACCCTGCGAAGATTAACTTTACGCAGGAACCCTTGGACTTTCGGCGACACTGTCTTTCACAGTGTTTCTCGTTACTCATGTCAGCATTCGCACTTCCGATGCCTCCAGAGCGTCTCACGACTACTCCTTCACAGGCTTACGGAACGCTCCGCTACCGCTCACCCTTGCGGATGAACCCAAAGCTTCGGCTCGCAGCTTGAGCCCCGTTACATCTTCGGCGCGAGAACCCTTATTTAGACCAGTGAGCTGTTACGCTTTCTTTAAAGGATGGCTGCTTCTAAGCCAACCTCCTGGTTGTTTTGGGATTCTTACATCCTTTCCCACTTAGCTGCGAATTGGGGGCCTTAGCTGTTGGTCTGGGTTGTTTCCCTCTCCACGATGGACGTTAGCACCCACCGTGTGTCTCCCGCACAGTTCTTCCAGGTATTCGGAGTTTGGTTGGGTTTGGTAAGTCTGTGGGACCCCCTAGCCCATCCAGTGCTCTACCCCCTGGAGAATACATGCGAGGCGCTACCTAAATAGCTTTCGCGGAGAACCAGCTATTTCCGAGTTTGGTTGGCCTTTCACCCCTAACCACAAGTCATCCGAGTCTATTTCAACAGACACCGGTTCGGTCCTCCAGTGCATGTTACTGCACCTTCAACCTGCTCATGGCTAGATCACTCGGTTTCGGGTCTAAAGCAACGAACTGAACGCCCTGTTCAGACTCGCTTTCGCTGCGCCTACGCCTACCGGCTTAAGCTTGCTCGTTACTTTAAGTCGCTGACCCATTATACAAAAGGTACGCCGTCACCCAGGACGAACCTTGGGCTCCGACTGTTTGTAGGTATCCGGTTTCAGGGACTGTTTCACTCCCCTCGTCGGGGTGCTTTTCACCTTTCCCTCACGGTACTTGTTCACTATCGGTCGCTGAGGAGTACTTAGGCTTGGAGAGTGGTCTCCCCATGTTCAGACAGGATTGCACGTGTCCCGCCCTACTCGTATCTCTCAATCTTCGAAATCCCTACGGGGCTGTCACCCGCTATGGCCCGACTTTCCAGACGGTTCGAGTTGGAAGATCAAAAGCGTTGGCCTGGTCCGCGTTCGCTCGCCACTACTAACGGAGTCTCGTTGATGTCCTTTCCTCCGGTTACTTAGATGTTTCAGTTCACCGGGTTCGCTTTTATGACCTATGGATTCAGTCATAAATACCTTCTCATGATCTCTGTTAGTCCAAAGACATCGCGTTTTTGCGCCGCAAGCGGCGCGCCCCTCGCATTGGCTCGGCGTCGCGTTCGCTCCTAGCGCCGCTTGCGCGACGCCGGGGCCAAAGCCCGCCGTTCCCCTTCAAGGAACACGATGACGTTGATCCTGCGCTGTGCGCGCAGATCAAACTCTTCGGAATAACAGAGATCGAAGGTGGGTTTCCCCATTCGGAAATCCGCGGATCAAAGGTTGTTCGCACCTCCCCACGGCTTATCGCAGCGTACCACGTCCTTCATCGCCTCTCAGCGCCAAGGCATCCACCGAATACCCTTAAGGCACTTGATCGCTCTCATTATCAACACCCACCCCTCGGCAGAGGTCATACGGCTTGCGCCATATGCGGGTGTGATAGAAAGACCATTTGCTTCGAACATATCCGAGAACATCGCGGTCAAGCAGATGCTCACAACTGGCGGCTCGCCTTCTCGAACGATGCGAAGTCCGATCACCCGCACGAATGCAGACAATCTCGCTTCCGTTCGATAAACGATCGGATATGTTTCCTCTTCACGATGACAGACAGCACGCATAAGGCCATTTCGGCGCAAATGCGGATTCGGTTTATCCAAGGTCCTTCAAGCCTCCGGCGGGCCCTTGCGAGCCTCGCGCAAGCGCCGGCAATCTTGCCGTCTGGTGGAGCCAGACGGGATCGAACCGACGACCTCATGCTTGCAAAGCACGCGCTCTCCCAACTGAGCTATGGCCCCATATGGAAAAGCTGCGCGAAAATGGTGGGCCTGGGAAGACTTGAACTTCCGACCTCACGCTTATCAAGCGCGCGCTCTAACCAACTGAGCTACAAGCCCAATAACTGCCCGACGCGCCAGTCCTTGCGCATATCCCGATCCGAAAAGCCTCACAACCTTCCGGGGATATGCGAACCAGCGCCCTTACCGGGCGGGCTCGTCCTTGGATAGAAGAAAGAGAAACGAAGACGGCGGGCGTCCCGCAAGATCGGCCTGACTGGCCGTTTTGTTCCAAGAGATCCAGAAAGCGAGAGGTC